>NZ_JAALEH010000004.1:0-170892 GCF_011058195.1 Rhodococcus sp. 14C212
GGCGGGCTCCGGAGCGGGCGCGGGGGCCGCCGCGGGTGCCGCGGTAGGCTCCGGGGCGGTCATCAGGGCGGCTGCGGCGGCGACGTCGCGGGAGACCCCGTCGGCGATGTAGTTGGTCTCGGCCGCGGCGGCCACGGGCTCGGCCACCGCTTCGGTGTCCTGGACGCCGAACAGGGTCTTCGGGCTCGCACCGGCGCTGGTGGCGGCGGCGACCACGCCGACCGGAACCAGTCCGGTGAGGGCGATGACCGAATTGCGGCGGAGCTTGGACTCCGAAGGCTTCCTGTGCCGGCCCACTCGATACCTCCTGGGCGCCTACCCCGAGACGCTTTCGTTACATGGCGGTATCGACCATACATGAAGCGATGCGTTTCCGTTACCCTACCGTGATGTAACGCGCTGAGCTGGGCATACGGGAGCGGGGAGGGGTTACGGGGAGATCGAGTCGTGACCGGATCAGGGCACGGCCGGCGCCGGGCACAGTGCCGGGACGAGGCACGGCAGCGGCGGCAGCACCGGCGCGGCCGGCGGTGGCTCGACAGCCGGCGCGGCCGGCGGTGTCGCCCCGACCGGCGCGGGGGCGGGGTCCGGCTCGACCGCGGGAGCCGGGACGGTCTCGGCGACGTCGACGGTGTTCGGCCGGGCCGGAACGGCCGGCGGCATCGGGGGTGGGACGACGATCCCCGGCGAGACCGCGGCGCCCTTCTCGTAGGCGGCCGACCAGGCCTGCACGTTGGAGACGAACTCGGGCGACGGGTCGAAGCGGGCCGCTGCCCGGGCGCGGGCGTCGGGCTCGGCGAGGCGGGCGTCGTCCGAGCACAGCCAGGTGCCGGCCGCCAGGGCGGCGTCGAAGACGTTCTGCGGGTCGGCGGCGCCATCCGCATTGCCGTCCGTCGAGAACTGCGACCACACCGCCGGGGGCAGCTGCATCGGCCCGAGCCTGCCGGTCCCCGGCGTCACGCGCGCGGTGGTGAGCGTGCCGAGCACGTCGGTACGTCCGGAATCGGCGTGCTGCGAGGTGATCCGTCCGATCGCCGCGAGCAGGTGCCACGGCAGCACGCACCCTGGCTCGCTGATCGCGAGCTGCATCTCGGCCGCCCGGTACGCGTAGAGCACCAGTTCGGGGATCGCCAGGGGGCCCTCGCCGGCCAGCACGGGCGACGGCTGTCCGGGCGCGACCGTAACCGCGGGCGGTAGGTCCGCGGCGGGATCGGGAGCCGTGCTCCCGGCTCCGCGTACGGGCCGCGCCGTCGCCGGATCCGCCGGCAGCACCCCGACCCCGGTGCTACCGTCCGCCGCCGTCACGGCGACCGGCTCCGTGTGCTCCGTCGCGGCCACCGTCGCCGGCGACGACGCGACCGCCGCGAACCCCGCGCCGAGCACCACCGGCACCGCGATCAGACCCTGCCAGCGCACGCCATCACCCCACAGACCTACTCGTCGCGGACCGTTACCCCACCGACACCATCGACGGGCTGTGATGAACGTTACAGCCAGTCACGTCTCAGCGGCGGGGAGGGCGCGGTTTACCGGCCGTCGGCGCCGTGTTCTCCTCCTCCGGCTCGATCAGCAGTGCGCGCAGATCGTCGAGTTCGCGACGCAGATAGTCGCGGGTGGCCACCTCGCCGACGGCCAGCCGCAGCGCCGCCAGCTCACGCGCGAGGAACTCGGTGTCCGCCTTGGTCTGGGCGGCGCGGGACCGGTCCACCTCGAGCGAGACCCGGTCCCGGTTCTCCTGCCGGTTCTGGGCGAGCAGGATCAACGGCGCGGCGTACGCGGCCTGCGTGGAGAACGCGAGGTTCAGCAGGATGAACGGGTACGGGTCCCACTGCAGCGCCACGGCGAAGACGTTGAGCAGGATCCACACGATCACCACGACGGTCTGGATGGCCAGATAGCGTCCGGTGCCGAGGAACCGGGCGATCGACTCGCTGACGCGTCCGACGGCCTCGACGTCGAAGTTGACCCGGAAGCGGCCGGTGCGGGGGGTGTCGAGGCGCTGCCGGGCCAGGGCGGAACGGTCACTCATCGTCGGCCTCCTCCTCGCGCCAGTCCTCGGGCAGCAGGTGGTCGAGCACGTCGTCGACCGTCACGGCACCGAGCAGGTGCCCCTCGTCGTCGAGCACGGGCCCGCACACCAGGTTGTACGTCGCGAAGTACCGGGTGACCGCGGTGAGCGAGTCGTCCGGGTCCAGCCGCGGCAGGTCGTTGTCCACGATCCCGCCCACCAGGCCGGCAGGCGGCTCCCGGAGCAGCTGCTGCAGGTGCACGCAGCCGAGATACTTGCCCGTCGGGGTCGCCGTGGGCGGCCGCACGACGAACGCCATCGACGCGAGCGCCGGTGTGAGGTCCGGGTCGCGGACCCGGGCCAGCGCCTCGGCCACCGTCGTCGCCGGCGTGAGCACCACCGGCTCGGGGGTCATCAGGCCGCCGGCGGTGTCGGGGGAGTGCTCGAGCAACCGCCGTACCGGCTCGGAATCCTCCGGATCCATCAGGCGGAGCAGCGATTCGGCCTCGGAGTCGGGCAGCTCACCGAGCAGATCGGCGGCGTCGTCGGGATCCATCGCCTCGAGCAGGTCCGCGGCGCGTTCCACCTCGAGGTGCATCAGCAGATCGGTCTGGTCGTCGGTGGGCAGCTCCTGCACGACGTCGGCGAGCCGCTCGTCGTCCAGCGCGAGTGCCACCTCGTGCCGGCGCTTCTCCGGCAGCTCGCGCAGTGCGTTCGCGACGTCGGCGGCGCGCATGTCCTCGAACTGCAGCAGCAGCTGCGAGACGCCCTGGCCGGGCATCCCGAGGTTGGTGTAGGTCAGTCCGTGCACGTGCTGCCAGTCCACGACGTGGATCGCGGACCGCCTGCCGAGCCGGCCGCGGTGTGCGCGCACGGCCACCCGCGAGACCACCCAGTCCCGGGTGCGGGTCAGTTCGATGCCGAGGTCGACGACGACCACGTCCACGCCCGCGAGCTCGCCCAGCTCGGGATCGTCGACCCGGACCTTCGAATCGAGCACCTGCGCGAGCGCCAGCACCTCGGTCGGCCGCTGCGTGAACCGGCGCAGGCTCACGTTGCCGGTGTTCAGGGTGACGGCGCCCGGCTCGATCGCCGTCACCCGCAGCATCGGCACGAATATTCGCTTGCGCGTCGGCAGTTCGACGACCAGGCCGAGCACCCGGGGCTGCTGTCGGCCGATCCGGATGGTGAGCACGACGTCGCGCACCCGGCCGATCGACTCGCCGTCGGGCCCCAGGACCACCAGACCGGCGAGCCTCGCCGCGAATACCTTGCTCACTGCTGCCATGATGGTCAGGCTAGAACGTGCGATCGTCGATTTCGGAACACGGAGGTCTGCCCAGCCCATGTCGTTCGACTTCAGGCCCCGGAGGTCCGTGCTCGCCGTTCCCGGCAGCAGCCGCAAGATGATCGACAAGGCCAAGGGCCTCGCCGCCGACGAGGTGTTCCTCGATCTCGAGGACGCCGTCTCCCCGCTGGCGAAGGAGCAGGCCCGCACGACGATCGTCGAGGCCCTGAACGAGGACGGATGGGGCGAGCAGCTGAAGGTGGTGCGGGTCAACGACTGGACGACCGACGCCACCTACCTCGACGTCGCCACCGTGGTGGGCGGCGCCGGCGCGCACCTCGACGCGATCCTGCTGCCGAAGGTCCCCGACGCGAGCCACGTGCAGGCGCTCGATCTGCTGCTGACCCAGGTGGAGAAGGCCCACGGACTCGAGGTGGGCCGCATCGGCATCGAACCGCAGATCGAGGACGCACTCGGGTTGACCAACATCAATGCGATCGCCACGGCGAGCCCGCGCGTCCGGACCCTGGTGTTCGGCCCGGCCGACTTCATGGCGAGTATCAACATGCGCACCCTCGTCGTCGGTGAGCAGCCCGACGGCTACGACCGCGGCGACGCCTACCACCACATCCTCATGACCATCCTCATGGCGGCCCGGGCCCACGGCCTGCAGGCGATCGACGGGCCGTACCTGCAGATCCGCGACGTCGAGGCGTTCCGGCGCTCGGCGCAGCGGACCGCGGCGCTCGGCTTCGACGGAAAGTGGGTGCTGCACCCCAGCCAGATCGATGCCGCGAACGAGGTCTTCAGCCCGCGGCAGGAGGACTACGACAAGGCCGAGATGATCCTCGACGCCTACGAGTGGCACACCTCCGCGGCCGGCGGCGCGCGCGGCGCCGCGATGCTCGGGGACGAGATGATCGACGAGGCCAGCCGCAAGATGGCGCTGGTGATCTCCGCGAAGGGCCGGGCGGCCGGGATGACCCGCACCACGAAGTTCGAGCCGCCGCAGTAGGCGGCTGCGCCGCCGGTGCGTCCTTCGGGCGGCGGGAACAACCCAAAGGACGCACCGGCGCCGAAGGCGCATACGGGCAGAATGGACAGGTGCGCCGGAGCGGGGCGCGCAGTCACGAGAAGGAGCCGAAGATGACCAACCCCCTCGGACAGCCGGGACGCGCCACGCCGGGCCTGCCGACTCCGCCGAGCGGCTGGCCGGTCGGTTCGTACACGACCTACGCCGAGGCGCAGCGGGCCGTCGACCATCTCTCGGACCAGTCCTTCCCGGTCGAGGACGTCACCATCGTGGGCGTCGACCTCATGCAGGTCGAGCGGGTCACCGGCCGGTTGACGTGGGCGAAGGTGATCGGGGGCGGCATCGCCTCCGGCGCCTGGCTCGGTCTGTTCTTCGGCCTGCTGCTCGGGATCTTCTCGACCGACTTCCTGGGCCCCCTGCTCGTCGGCATGGTCGGCGGCATCGTCTTCGGCCTGATCTCCACGACGATCCCGTACGCCGCGACACGCGGCCAGCGTGACTTCTCGTCGACGATGCAACTGGTGGCCGGCCGCTACGACGTGCTGTGCGCGCCGCGCAACGCCGAACGGGCCCGGGACCTGCTCGCCAAGCTCGCGTTGTAAACCGTTCGATCACAGTTCCGCTCCGGGCGGCAGTTGGGTCGCGCGCCGGCGCCCGGTGCGTTACGTTCGCACCAAGTGTGACGGAAGTCACCGTCGCGCTGGACGACGGGCGGAGGCTGCGGTGCGGAGACGGGCGGTGAGGGTCGGACTGGTGGGTGCCGCGGCGGTGCTCGCGCTGTCGTCGGTCGCGGCGTGCGGCAGCGAGTCCAGCGGGACGGTATTGAGTTTCTACACCGCCGCCGACGGGGCGGAACAGTACGCCGCCGCGGCGGCGAACTGCACGGCCGCCGCCGGAGGCAGGTACACGATCGAGCAGCGCACCCTGCCGAAGGGCGCCGACGACCAGCGGCTGCAGCTCGCGCGGCGGCTCACCGGCGAGGACGACACGCTGGACCTGATGACGCTCGACGTCGTGTGGACGGCCGAGTTCGCCGAGGCGGGATGGGCGCTGCCGCTGCCGCCGGACGTCGCGGCCGCGGTGTCCGAGGGCACCCTCGCCGGGCCGCTGGCCTCCGCGACGTGGCAGGACACCCTGTACGCGGCTCCGCTGAACACCAACACCCAGTTGCTCTGGTACCGCAAGGACCTGATGCCCGGTGGCCGCCCGCCGCAGACGTGGGACGAGATGATCGCCATCGCGAGCGGGCTCGCGGCCGAGGGCCGGCCCAGCTGGATCGGGGTGCAGGCCCGCCAGTACGAGGGCCTGATGGTGTGGTTCAACACCCTGCTCGCCAGCGCGGGCGGATCCGTCGTCGCCGAGGACGGCACCACCGTCACCGTGGCCGACGGTGACGCCGCCGTGACGGCCCTCGACATCATGAAGCGCGTGGCGACGGCGCCCGGTGCGGATCCGTCACTGAACCAGTCCGACGAGGCCGCCGCCCGCCTGGGCATGGAGAGCGGCAAGGCCGCCTTCCAGGTGAACTGGCCGTTCGTCTACCCCGGCATCCTGGAGAACGCCGAGAAGGGATTCCTGCCCTCCATCGACGACAACGGCAACGTGACCGACGAGAACACCGGGAACACGGTGCTGACGGTGAACGGCGAGCAGAACTTCCTCCCCGCGCCCTACCCGGCGGTGATCGCCGGCACACCCGCGCGGGTCACCATCGGCGGGTTCAACATCGCCGTCGCCCGCACCACCCGGAACCCCGACCTGGCGTTCGAGGCGATGCAGTGCCTGCGCAACGAGGAGAACCAGCGCAACAACGCCGTCGACGGCGGCGTTCCGCCCACCCTCGCCTCGCTCTACGACGACCCGGAGTTCCAGCAGGCGTACCCGGTGTGGCGGGAGGTGCGCGAGAGCCTCGAGAACGCGGCGGTGCGCCCGGTCTCGCCTGCCTACCAGAGCATTTCGACGCTCATCACCGCCACCCTCAACCCGGTCGACCGCATCGATCCGCCGCGCACGGTCGACGAACTCGCGGAACAGGTTCGCAAGGCGGTCAATTCGGAAGGGCTGATCCCGTGACCACCACGCCCGCAACCAGACCCGTCCCGCCGTCCGAGGGTGCCCGGCCCGCACCGTCCCGGCGCGAGAAACCCCTTCTCTCCGAAGGGAAGAAGGCCGAACGGCGGCTCGGGCTGTGGCTCGTCGCTCCCGCGGCCCTGCTGATGCTCGCCGTCACGGCCTACCCGGTGGGATACGCGGTCTGGCTGAGCCTGCAACGGTACGACCTGCGATTCCCCGACGAACGCGAGTTCGTCGGACTGGCCAACTACGTGTCGGTCCTCACCGACACGTTCTGGTGGCAGGCGTTCGCCGTGACCGCCGGGATCACCGTCGTGTCGGTGGCGATCGAGTTCGTCCTGGGCCTGACTCTGGCGCTGATCATGCACCGCACCATCGTCGGCAAGGGCACCGTCCGCACCGTGGTGCTGATCCCGTACGGCATCGTCACCGTCGCCGCGGCCTACAGCTGGTACTACGCGTGGACCCCGGGCACCGGTTACCTTGCGAACCTCCTGCCCGACGGCAGTGCCCCACTGACGCAGCAGCTTCCGTCGCTGGCGATCATCGTGCTCGCCGAGGTGTGGAAGACCACCCCGTTCATGGCGCTGCTGCTGCTCGCCGGGCTGGCCCTCGTCCCCGACGACCTGCTCCGCGCCGCCCAGGTCGACGGCGCCGGAGCGTGGACGCGGCTGACCAGGATCATCGTGCCGCTGATGAAGCCGGCGATCCTGGTGGCCCTGCTGTTCCGCACCCTCGACGCCTTCCGCATCTTCGACAACATCTACGTCCTCACGCGCGGATCCAACGGCACGGGCTCGGTGTCGATCCTCGGATACGACAACCTGTTCAAGGCGTTCAACCTCGGGATCGGATCGGCGATCAGCGTCCTGATCTTCCTGTGCGTGGCCATCATCGCGTTCGTGTTCATCAAGCTGTTCGGGGCGTCCGCACCGGGCTCCGATCCGGAAGGGAAACGGTGACATGACGACGACCGAGACCCCGCGGCGCAAGCTGAGCTGGTCGGTGGTGAACCTGCTCGTCCTGCTGTACGCGCTGATCCCCGTCGTGTGGATCGCCAGCCTGTCGTTCAAGCCGGCCGGCACCATCAAGGACGGCCGGTTCATTCCCCGGGAGTGGACGCTGGACAACTACCGCGGGATCTTCCGCACCGACGCGTTCACCAGCGCGCTGATCAATTCCATCGGTATCGGGCTGATCGCGACGGTGGTCGCGGTGGTCATCGGCACGATGTCGGCTTACGCCATCGCGCGGCTCGACTTCCCGGGCAAGAAGATCCTCGTCGGCGTGGCGCTGCTGATCGCGATGTTCCCGCAGATCTCCCTCGTCAGCCCGCTCTTCGACATCATCCGCAAGCTCGGGCTGTTCGACACCTGGGCGGGCCTGATCATCCCGTACATCACCTTCTCCCTGCCCCTGGCGATCTACACCCTCTCGGCGTTCTTCAAGGAGATCCCGTGGGAGCTCGAGAAGGCCGCCAAGATGGACGGCGCCACGCCCGGGCAGGCCTTCCGGAAGGTGGTGGCGCCGCTGGCGGCGCCGGGCATCGTCACCGCCGCGATCCTGGTGTTCATCTTCTGCTGGAACGACCTGTTGTTCGCGATCTCGCTGACGTCCACCGAGCGGTCCATCACCGCGCCCGCGGCGATCGCCAACTTCACCGGAGCCTCGCAGTTCGAGGAGCCCACCGGCTCGATCGCGGCGGCCGCGGTGGTCATCACCATCCCGATCATCGTGTTCGTGCTCATCTTCCAACGTCGCATCGTGGCCGGCCTGACGTCCGGCGCAGTGAAGGGATGACCCAGATGGCAGAAATCGTGCTGGACAAGGTGACCAAGCTCTACCCCGACGGGGCGAGAGCGGTCAGCGACGTGGACATGACGATCGCCGACGGCGAGTTCATCATCCTGGTCGGTCCCTCGGGCTGCGGGAAGTCGACCACGCTGAACATGATCGCCGGGCTCGAGGACATCTCCTCCGGCGAGTTGCGCATCGGCGGCGAGCGGGTCAACGAGAAGGCGCCCAAGGACCGGGACATCGCGATGGTGTTCCAGTCGTACGCGCTGTACCCGCACATGACGGTGCGGGAGAACATCGCCTTCCCGCTCACCCTCGCCAAGACGCCCAAGGACGAGATCGAGCGGAAGGTCGCCGAGGCCGCCAAGGTCCTCGACCTGACGGACCATCTCGACCGCAAGCCGTCGAACCTGTCCGGCGGGCAGCGGCAGCGGGTGGCGATGGGCCGCGCGATCGTGCGCAACCCCAAGGCGTTCCTCATGGACGAGCCGCTGTCCAACCTCGACGCGAAGCTGCGGGTGCAGATGCGCACCGAGATCGCCCGCCTCCAGAAACGGCTGGGCACCACTACGGTGTACGTCACCCACGACCAGACCGAGGCGATGACCCTCGGCGACCGGGTGGTCGTCCTCCGCGGCGGGCTGGTGCAGCAGATCGGTGCGCCCCAGGAGCTCTACGACCGGCCGAAGAACCTGTTCGTGGCCGGCTTCATCGGCTCGCCGTCGATGAACTTCCTTGCCGGCCAGCTCGAGTCGAACGGCGTGCGCACCGCGATCGGCGACTTCACGTTGCCGGCCGAGCGATGGGCGGCCGTGCAGAAGCACAATCCGGGACGCGACGTCGTCGTCGGCGTGCGGCCCGAACACTTCGAGGACGCCACGCTCCTGGACACCGCTCAGCGCGAGCAGGGCGCGACCTTCACCGTGGACGTCGACGTGCTCGAATCGATGGGGTCGGACAAGTACGCGTACTTCACCGTCGAGTCCCCGGATCTGCATTCGAGCGACCTCGACGACCTGGCGGCCGACGTGGGCGTCGCCGACCTCGCCGGCGGGTCGATGGTCGCGCGGCTGCCCGCCGAGTCGGACGTCGCGAAGGGCCGGCCCGTGCAGCTGTGGTTCGATCCGGCGAAGATTGCCCTCTTCGACCAGGCGACGGGCGAGAACCTCACCCTCTGACCGAGCGGTGCATAGTAGGCCGGTGGACCTCGACGACATCGCCGACGAGCTGTACGGGCTCGATCCGGGCGAGTTCACCGCGGCCCGCAGCGAGCACGTCGCCCGCGCCCGTCGGGCCGGAGACCGCGAGCTCGCGGCGGCCGTCGGCCGGCTGCGCAAGCCGACCGTGTCGGCCTGGTTGGTGAACATGCTCGCCCGCGAGAAGTCCGAGGAGGTCACAGCCCTGCTCGGACTCGGCGACGCCCTGCGCTCCGCGCAGCGCCAGCTCTCCGGGCCCGAGCTGCGGCGGCTGTCCACGCAGCGACGGCGGGTGATCGGTGCGCTCGAGAAGACCGCGGCCCGCCTCGCCGCCGAGCACGGCCGGCGGGCGTCGGAGGCGGCCCTGCGCGAGGTCGGCCAGACCCTGCACGCCGCTCTCGCCGACGCCGAGCTGGCCGAGCAGGTGCGCGGAGGCCGGCTCGAGGCGCCCCTGGACTACAGCGGCTTCGGCCCGGTGGGGCTGTCGGTCGTCCCGCCCCCGCCGGCACGGACGGACACCGAGGCGGAGGAGGCCGAGCGCACCCGGCGCGCCGCCGCCCTGGAGACCGCCGTCGCCGAGGCGGAGGCGGCGCGGAACACCGCCGACGAGGCGCGCTCGGTGGCGGCACGGGCACGCGCGGCGGTCGAGGAACTCGACGAGCACGTCGCGCGGTTGCGCGAGGAGCTGAGCCGGGTGGAACAGCGGCGCGAGTTCGCGCGACGCACCGCCGGGTCGGCCGACGAGGACGCCGCGAAGGCCGAGGACGCGGCGCGGCAGGCGGAGGAGGCGGTGCGCGCGCTGCGGGAGCAGGACTGACGTCGCCCGATCAGCCCCGGTGCGCCGCGGCGGCGTCGGCCTGTTCGTCCGCGGCGACGGGCGTGGCGGCGAGACCGGACACCGAACCCCACTCCGCGGCGAGGGCCGTCGCCTCCACCTCGTCCTCCTCGCGGTCGCTGAGCGGACGCGTCGCCGGTTGCCCACCGACGAGAACGAGCACGGCGGCCACGGCCGCAGCCGCGGCGCCCAGCACGAACGCCGCGACGAACGCGCTCTCGCGGACGACGCCGGTGCCGGCGACTGTCAGCGTGGCGAGCAATGTCGTCACCACCGCGCTGCTGAGCGAGCTGCCCGCCGTGCGGGCGATCGAATTGATGCTGTTCGCGACCCCGGTCTGGTCGGGGCGCACCTCCGCGACGAGGAGCGCCGGCAGCGCCGCATAGGCGAGGCTGACGAAGGTGGTCACGAGGATGCCGGAGACGATCAGCTGCCAGCTCCGGTCGTGCACGACCGCCACCAGGGCGAAGCCGGCGATCCCGAGGACGCAGGCCCCGATCAGCACCCATCGGGCGTCGAACCGGTGGATGAGCCGGCCCGCCAGCGCCGCGGCGACCACACCGACGAGCGCGCCCGGGAGCATGTACACCGCGGTCGCCTCGAGCACGGTGGCACCGAACCCGTATCCGGCGACGGCGGGCGGTGTCTGCACGAAGTACGCGGTGGCGAGGAAGCTGACGAACATGGCCATGCCGACGAGGAACGCGGCGCCGTGCACCACGAACACCGGCCGGTGGGTGAGCATCCGTGGCGGCACGAGCGGCTCGTCGACGTGCCGTTCGAAGAGGAACCATCCCGCGAGCACGGCCAGGCCGATCGCGGCGCTCGCGACGGTGGGCGGCGACGCCCACCCCCACGTTCCGCCCTCGGACAGGGCCAGCAGCACCAGCGCCAGGCCGACGGCGAGCAGGGCCGCACCGAGCCAGTCGATCCGGCCTCCCTCGGCCCGCCGTCGCTTCGGCACGACGAGGAATGCGCTCAGCAGCGCGACGACGTTGAACGCCGCCACCAGCCAGAACACCCGGCGGTAGTCGCCGCCCGAGACCATCAGCCCGGTGAGCACCATGCCGATCGCACCGCCCACGCCGAGCGTGCCCGAGAACAGGCCCATCGCGCCGATCAGCCGCTGCGGCGGCAGTTCGGCGCGCAGCACGGCGATGCCGACGGGGAACAACGCGAACGACACGCCCTGCAGTACCCGGCCGAGAAGCAGGAGCGCGAACGAGTCCGTGGCGGCGCACAGCAGCGAGCCGACGAGCACCACGACGAGGACGGTGAGCAGAACCGGGCGTTTGCCGCGCAGGTCGGCCAACCGGCCCAGCAGCGGCGTGGTGACGGCGGCGGCGAGCAGATTCGCGGTCAGCACCCAGCCGGCGGCGGTCGTGCTCACGCCCAGCTGGTCGCGGATGGTGCCGACGATCGGCACCACGGACGTCTGCATCACGGCGATCGTGGTGATGATGAAGCACAGCACGGGAACCAGCAGGCGCGCACCTCTCGGATCGGACATCGGCTCTCCTCGACGCTGCAACATGAAATTAAATTCAACTAAACATCTACCGGACGCTCGGTCTCGCCGTCCAGGCGCAGGCGAAACCCAGGCCGCCGTCGGACCCTCGTGGCAGGGTGTCCCCGTGACGCCGCGCACCCTCACCGCTCGCGCGCTCGGCCGCGCCACCCTCGCCCGGCAGCATCTGCTGCGGCGCGGCGACCTGCCCGCGATCGCCCTGGTCGAGCACCTGCTGGGCCTGCAGGCCCAGGCGCCGACCCCGCCCTACTTCGCGCTGTGGGCCCGGTTGCGGCGGTTCCGGCCGACGGCCCTCGCGGATCTCCTCGAATCACGCGACGTGGTGCGCATCGTGCTCATGCGCGGCACGGTGTTCGCCGTCTCGGCGACCGACGCGGTGGCCCTGCGGGACTGGATCCAGCCGCTCCTGGACCGGGACCTGACCACCAACACCCAGTACGCCGCCGGGCTGGCGGGGCTGGATCTGCGCGAGCTCGCCGCCGCGGGCCGTGACCTGCTCCGCGACGGCCCGCGCAGCCTGCAGGAGCTGCGCCCGCTGCTCGCCGAGCGATTCCCCGGCCGCGACCCGGCCGCGCTCGCGTACGGGCTGCGGAACCTGCTCCCGCTGGTGCAGGTGCCGCCGCGGGGACTGTGGGGGCGCTCCGGGCAGCCGAGACTCACGCCGCTCGACGAGTGGGTCGGTCGCGGCCCGGCACGGCCGGACCCGGACATCGTCCTCCGGCGATACCTCGCCGCGTTCGGGCCGGCGAGCGTGCGCGACGCGCAGACCTGGTCGGGGTTGACGCGGCTCGGTGAGGTCTTCGAACGGTTGCGTCCGTCGCTCGAGGTGTTCCGTGACGAGAACGGCGTCGAGGTGTTCGACCTGCCCGACGCGCCGCGACCCGATCCGGCGACGCCGGCACCGGTGCGGATCCTCGCGCCCTACGACAACGTGCTGCTCTCGCACGCCGACCGGACCCGGATCGTCCCCGACGAGTACCGTCGCCGGATCATGACGCAGAACGGCATCGTGCGCTCGACCCTCCTCGTCGACGGGACGGTCGCCGGGGCCGCGAACCTCACCGTCACGAAGACCTCGGCAGTGCTCGAGGTGACCCCGTGGCAGCGCCTGACGGCCACCCGGCGCGCGGCGGCCGAGAAGGAAGGTCTGCGGCTGACGAGATTCGCTGCCGCGACCGCCGGGGTGCACGAGGTGCGGTTCGTCGAACAGTAGGTGCACGGCGGCAGGCGTGGCCGTCCCGGGGACGGGGTATCCGGCGGGCGGACCGAACTACGTGCAGGAGCAGCAGATGAGCAATCAGACCGACACGTCCCTCGACCTCGCGGAGACCGCCCGCATGCACGCCCGCGAATACGCGGCGGGGGAGGACCTCCCGATGCGGGGGTACGCGACGGTCCTTGCCGGGTACAGCACGCTCGTTACCGTCGCCGTGATCGGCGCGTTGGTGACCGGCCGGCGGCTGCCCGACCGGCTGAGCGGTGAGGACCTGATCGTGCTCGCCCTGGGCACGCACAAGCTGTCGCGGACGGTCACGAAGGACGCGGTGACCAGCCCCCTGCGGGCGCCCTTCACCCGGTACACGGGGCAGGGCGGCCCCGCCGAGGTGACGGAGGAGGTGCGCGGAACGAACACTCTGCGGCACAGCCTGGGGGAGCTGCTCACCTGCCCGTTCTGCTTCGACGTGTGGGTGGCGACCCTCTTCACGATCGGGATGGTCTTCGCGCCGCGTCCGACGCGGCTCGTCGCCGGGCTGTTCGCCGCCCTGGCCGGCGCGGACTTCCTGCAGTTCGCCTACGCGAAGGCGCAGCAGAGCGTCGGGTGAACGTCGGGCGCGGGCGACCCGCGCCGACGAACTCGACGCGTGACGCGGACGGGAATACGCTGGCGCGATGGCGGTCGACCGGAGTCGCAGAGCCAGGAGCGCCCGCAGACGTCGGCGCAGAATGGATCTCGTCGAGCACGACCTCAGTGCCGAACAGTGGGCCGCGCTCGAGGCGGCATGGGGTGGCTGCGCGTATTGCGGCGCGATCGACCGGCCGCTGCAGCGCGACTGCGTGTTGGCGCTCTCCCGTGGCGGGCGGTACACGCTCGCCAATGTCGTGCCTGCCTGTGGCTCCTGCAACGCGAGCAAGTGCAACGACGAAGTCACCGGTTGGTTGCGGCGCAAACGGCTCGACGAGCACGCCTTCCTCCTGCGTCACCTCGAGATCGGGGCGGCGCTCGCGCTGCGGTTCCCCGCCCGGCGGCCGGACGCGCCCACGAACCCGGACACTGGCACGACGGGTCGCAGCGGTTGACCGGCGGTGCCCCGGCCCGTCGGCGTGTGCCCCTGTCCCCGGGGACGTCGTCCTTCTCGCGCCGCGCGGATGTTCTCCCGGCAGCACGGAGCGGGATTCAGGCGATGTCGGGTTCCGGCTCGGGCTCCGAGTCCTCGCGGCGCAGCAGATCGTGCTCCTCGACCGCCTCGAGCGAGAGGGTGCGGTAGCCGTACCCGTCGAACAGCACGGTGATCCGGTCCACCTCCGCGCTCATCACCTCGCCGGCGCCCCACTGCGCGTGCACGACCCGGGTGTGCAGCGGAATCGATTCGTGACGAACATGATTCGCCGGTTCGGGCCGGCTCTCGGGGATCCCGTCGCGGCAACAGTCGCAGTGGCCACACGGTTCGGGCAGCGACTCACCGAAGTACCCGAGCAGGAACTGCCTTCGGCAGCCGCGGGTTTCGGCGTAGCCACGCATCATCTCCACGCGGGAGCGGTCCATCCGTTCGCCCACCGCTGCCACCTCCGCCGCGCGCCGGACGGCGATCTCCACCTCGACGGTGCGTGCCATGAACCCCTTGCGTCCCGGCGAGACCACCCCGGCCCGTTCGAGCAGGTTGACCGCGTTGGTCAGGGTCCGGCCGCGGGTATCCAGTTCGGCGCGTAGGTCTTTCAGCCGCTTCGGGGTCTTCGCGCGCAGCAGCGCGGTGAACGCACGGCCGAGCAGTTCCTCGTCCGGACGGTGTGTCGTGAAGAACTTCGCGAGCGAGAGGTCCTCGGGCCGGTAGAACAGCAGTGCCTTCGCCTCCAGTCCGTCACGCCCGGCCCGGCCGATCTGCTGGTAGTAGCTGTCCACGGAATCCGGCGCGGAGGCGTGCGCGACGAACCGCACGTCGGGCTTGTCGATGCCCATGCCGAACGCGGAGGTCGCCACCACCACCTCGTACTCGCCGTCGAGGAACCCGTGGTGGACGCGCTCGCGCGTGGCCGACGGCAGGCCGGCGTGGTACGCCGCCGCCCCCAGCCCCCGTTCGGCCAGTTCGGCCGCGTAGAACTCGGCGTCCTTGCGCGTCGCGGTGTACAGCAGCCCGGGCGTCTCGAGTCCGGCGACCGTCTCGATCACCGCCCGGCGTTTCTCGACGTCGGTCGTGTACCGCTCGACAGCCAGGTCGATGTTGGGCCGATCGAATCCGCTGGCGATCACCACCGGGTCGCGCAGGCGCAGCTCCTCGACGATCTCCTGCCGCACCGGTGGCGACGCGGTGGCCGTGAGCGCCACCACCGGGGGCCGGCCGAGCCGGTCGAGCGCGTCGGCCAGGCGCAGGTAGTCGGGCCGGAAGTCGTGGCCCCACGCGGACACACAGTGCGCCTCGTCGACCACCACCAGGGAGACGTGCGCGTCGGCGAGACGAGCCACCACCTCGTCGTTGGCGAGCTGCTCCGGCGCCAGGAAGACGTACTCCACGGTGCGCTCACGGATCGTCTCCCACGCGGCGGCGGTCTCCGAGGCCCGCTGCCGCGAATTGATCGCGACCGCGTCCGGCGCCGAGGTGGCGTCGAGACCTGCGATCTGATCGTTCTGCAGCGCGATGAGCGGGGAGATCACCAGGGTCGTGCCCTCGATCAGCAACGCCGGCACCTGGTAGATCGCCGACTTGCCCGAGCCGGTGGCCATCACCGCGAGCACGTCCCGGCCCCGCACCAGCGGCTCCATCGCGTCGAGCTGGCCGGGACGCAGTTCCTCCCAGCCGAACACACGGCGCGCGGCCGCCCGGAGCTCGGCCCGGACGTCCTGCGGTCCGGTCGTGTCGGCTGCGTCCTGCACGGTCGCCGTCAAGCGTGTCCTCCTGTCGTGGGCCCGGTCCTCCCGACCAGGGTACGGAGCGCATGGGGTCCCCAACCCCGGCGCGGACCGGCGCCGGCACGCTTCTCGACCGGCCCGAGCCACCGGGCGCTCGGTGGCGCCCTCGGTGGCTGCCCGGGGATACCTCCGGCGCCTCGGGCTCAAACCGGCCGGCGTGCGCTCACCGCGGGGCCCGCCGCCGCAGCCGCTCGATGATCTCCTCGTTCCACACGTGCCGCCGCACCAGCCGGTACCGTTCGCCGGCCAGCCACAGATACGCCTCGGCGTCGGTGCGGGTGCGCAGCATCCCCGCCGCCCGCACCATGTCGACCACCGGTACGAACTCCTCGTCGAACCACCGCTGCGCCACCACATCGCGGGTGAGGAACTCGCCGCGCTCCTGCATGAGCCGGAAGCCCCACGCCTCGATGCACTCGGCCAGTTCCGCGTAGTCCCACGGGTCCCGGACGGTCACCGCATCACGCCGGCTGCCGGTGAGCGGCACCCGGCTGAGGAACATCCGGTAGTGGTCCTTGCGCATCAGGTCCGAGTGCTGGGTCACGCCCTCCGGCGAGATCCGGGTGACGATCTCGGTCACGTAGGCGTCGATGGTCGCGTCACCGCGGGCGTAGGCGATGGAGACGCGGTGGTGCCCGTCCACCACGAAGTGCATCGTCCCGACGCGGTACACCGTGATCGGCGGCACCGACTCGCCCCGGCGGCGGGCCGTGGCCAGCTTCTCCCACCGCTGCCGCAGCCGCGCCGACGTGGGCCGGAACCGCCGGTCGAAGTCCTCGGTGCGGTCCACGCTGCCGACGATCGAGGCCACGTCGATGCTCTGCAGTCCCAGGCGCCGTTCCCCGACCCGGCCGAGGGCCCGCACCACGGCGTCGAACGGCAGCACGGTGTTGACGTCCTCGGGTTCGCGGCGCAGCCACGCGATCAGCCGCGCGTACTCGGCGCGCCGCCGCTGCCGGGAGAAGTCGTCGCCGGCGTCGGCGCCGGGGAAGCCGGTGTCTCGCACCATGACACGACGGTACCGGCGGACGGGGTCCCGGTCGGCCGGATCGGCGCAGGCCGCACCGGCGGCGCGGGACCCGCCTCGGGTCTACATTGCAGGGGTGATCGACGCCGTGCTGCCCGCCGTCCGTGCCCATCTCAGCGCCCGCCTCGGGGGCACCGAGCCGGAGACGGCGTCCGTGACGTTCCTCGGCCTCGAACCCGTCGAGGTGCTGCGCTTCCGCGTGGAACAGCCGGACCTGGTGCGGTTCGCGACCCTGGGGTGTTCGCGGCATCCGATGGGCGACCCCACCGCGACGGTCGCCGATCCGACCCGCGGGCCGCGCGCCGAGCTGATCCTCAGCGTGCGCGGCCTCAGCGGCAGTCTCCCGGGACTGGTCCGCACGCTCGCGACGCTCGCGGCCCTGCCCGCGGTGGAGGGCGTCGTCCTCACCGACGACGCGCTGCTCGACCTGGGGGAGCCGCTGTGGCAGGGCGCCACCTTCACCGCGGTGATGCTCGAGCCGAGCGACGTCCCCGACCTGGTGCTGCCCGAGCCCGCCGACCCGGTGCGGTTCTTCGAGGTGATACCGCTGACCGGCACCGAGGCCGCGTGGAAGCGGTTGCGCGGCGGCGATGCGCTGCGCGACGCGTGGTCGGAGGCCGGCATCGACGTGCGGGACCCGAACCGCGCCCCGGCCCGCATGTGAATCGCGCCGTCAGCGGGGTACGACGACCCCGATCGGGCCACCGGCGAGGCAGACGTCGAGCCCGGCCGACGCGGAGCGCGCCTGCAGCCCGGTGCCCGCACCCGGGACCCGGGCGTACACCGTGCCCAGTCCCGCGGTGACCGGCACCCGCACCCGCGGCGCGGCGGGGAAGCCCACCTCGATCTCGCCGTCCGCGGAGGCACGGTAGTTCAGCTGCACCGTCCATTCCCCGCCCACCAGCGCGGTGTCGGCGGGAAGCACGGTCGTCGTCGACGCCGTGAGCAGATGCCCGCAGTCGGGCACCGGTCCGGGCAGCACGTGCCGCACCGCGACGAGCCCCGCCGGCACCAGCCGTCCGTCGTCGTCGAGCACCTGTAGTTCGGGGGTGACGGCGCCGATCTCGGCGCGTCCCGGCAGCGGCGAGAACACGCGGCTGAGCAGATTGTGGGGGTGGGTGACCGGCAGGAGCACCCACACCGAGACGGGGTGATCGAGGATCGGCACGTCCGGCCGCGCGGTGAGCGCGGACTTCGCGGCGGCCAGGTACGCGCCGGTGGGGTTGTCGGCCCAGGTGCGGGCGAACGTCGCCGTCGACCACAGGCTGCTCGCCGCGAAGGCGACCGCGCACCCGGCCGCGACGATCCGCCGTGCCGGTTGGGCGGGTGGCCCGTCGCCGCGCGCCGGGGCGCGCAGGATCAGCGCCGCGGCGATCGCGACGACGACGGCCGTGTCGGTGTGGTAGCGCAGGGTCTGCGCCAGTTCGTACGTCGTGTCCGGGCCGAAGCGGGTGCTGATCATCGCGGCCGTCGAGGCCGCCACGTAGGCGGCCGCCGCGGCCCACACCCAGCCCGTGCGCCGGTTCCGCCGCAGCGACCACACCAGGACGGCGAGCGCCGCCGCCCACGCCGCCACGACCAGCCATGCCGGCGGATCAGCCCACGGCGGGCCCGGATTCCAGCGGTCCCACCGCCACGGCCCGCCCAGCAGGGTCGGCAGCACCCCGAACGAGACGCCGTGGTGCGTCAGCCCGCCCACCATGTCGGCCGTGGGCGCCCCGAACCGGGACTCGACCAGGGACAGGTAGGCGGCCGCCCACGCCGCGAGGACCAGCGCCGAGCCGAGCCACAGCGGCGCCCCGCCCACCGCCGCGGTGCGCACCGGCCGGCGGCGGCCGTCCAGCCGGTACATCAGCGCGACGGTCGCGAAGGCCACCGCCGGCACCAGCACCGACTTCTCGAAGAACAGCAGCGCGACGACGGTGACCGCCGTCCCGCTCAGCGCGTAGCGGATCCGGCCGGTGCGCACCAGCCGGACCGCGTCGCCGGCCACCCACGCCAGGGCCGCCTGCAGCGGCAGCGAATTCAGTCCCGCCGCCCACCACGCGAATGCCGGCAGCGTCAGCGGAGTGAACAGGTAGAACAGCAGCGGCCCGAGCAGCCCCGGCCGCGGCCCCAGCAGCAACCACAGCACGCGCAGCACGGCCAGCGACACCAGCGCCTGGCCGGCCACCAGCGTCAGCGCTGCGGGCCACCACTGCAGCGGCGCGAGGGTCGTGACCACGCCGGCCACCAGGAACGCACCCGGCATGAGATGGCCGTCGTGGTCGTAGCCGAGGAGTTCGGACGACAGCAGCGGGTACATGCCCGAGCGTCCGACCAGAATCAGGTCGTCCCAGTAGAACTCCCCGCGGAAGGCGAGCAGCGAACGCACCGTCAGCTGCAGGGCGATCAGGACGAGTGCCGCCGCGAGCACCGCCGGGCCGCGCGTGCGCCCGCCGGGGGAGACCGGCGCGAGACGCTCCCGCGCCGCGGTGATCAGAGCCATTTGTTGCGGCGGAACGTGACGAACAGGCCGACGGTGATCGCGACGATGGCCCCGATGACCACGAAGTACCCGTGCTCCCAGTGCAATTCGGGCATGTTGTCGAAGTTCATCCCGTAGATCCCGGCGATCATCGTGGGAACGGCCGCGATCGCCACCCACGCCGAGATCCGGCGCATGTCGGTGTTCTGCTGAACCGTCACCTTCGCGATCGCGGCATCGACGAGAGTGCTCAGCGTCTCGTCGTAGTCCGCGATGCGCTCGGCCACCTTGGTGTGATGATCGGCGACGTCCCGGAAGTAGCGCCGCACCTCCTTCGGCACCGGATTGCCCGCGCCGCGGGTCAGCTGGCGCAGCGGCGTCGCGAGGGGGAGCACCGCCCGTCGCAGCTCCACGATCTCCCGCTTGAGCAGATAGATCTGCTCCACCGCGATGCGGGTGTCGGGCGTGAACACCAGTTCCTCGAGGTCGTCGATGTCCGGCTGCACGGCGTCGACCACGGCGAGGTACGTGTCCACGACGTGGTCGGCGACGGCGTGCAGCACCGACGACGGACCCAGCGCCAGCCGCTCCGGGGCGGACTCGAGCCGATGCCGCACGTCCGCCAGCGCCGAGTGGTCGCCGTGGCGGACGCTCACCACGAAGTCCCGGCCGCAGAAGAGCATGATCTCGCCGGTCTCGACGATCTCCTTGGTCGTGGTCACCGACTCGTGCTCGACGTAGTTCACGGTCCGCAGCACCAGGAACGTCACGTCGTCGTAGCGCTCGAGCTTGGGCCGCTGATGCGCGTGCACCGCGTCCTCGACCGTCAGCTCGTGCAGGCCGAACGTGCGGCCCACGCTCGTCATCTGCTGTTCGTCGGGCTCGTGCAGGCCGAGCCACACGAAGCCGGCGCCGCGCCGGCGCACCTCCGCGAGCGCCGCGCCGTGGGCGTAACGGCCCGGCAGCCGCACGCCGTCGACGTAGACGGCGCAGTCCACCACCGCCCGCTCGGCGGGGATCCGCAGGGCGGGCGCCGCGGCGCCGGTCCGTCGCGACGAGTGCGAGGGCAGGTTCGGCATCGGTTCCCTTCCGCGCGGCACGCTCCGGCCCGCACCGGGCCGTCCGGGCGGTCACAGCGTCATGCTAACCCGCCCCGGGCCGTCCGCCGGGGCCGCGCGACGGCACCTGACACACTGGTGGGGTGCGTATCGACCTGCATGCCCACTCGCTCGCCTCCGACGGGACCGACACCCCGGCGGGGCTCGTTCGCGCCGCCGCCGAGGCCGGGCTCGACGTCGTCGCCCTGACCGACCACGACACCACCGCCGGCTGGGATGCGGCGGCCGACGCCCTGCCCGGCGGGCTGCGGCTGATCCGCGGCATGGAGATGTCGTGCACCGGACGCGGTGAGGACGGCCGGCCCGTGGCGGTGCACCTGCTCGCGTACCTGTTCGACCCGCGGGACGAGGCGTTCGCGGTCGAGCGGGAGCGCCTGCGGGCGGAGCGGGTGGCCCGCATCCGGGCGATGGCGGAGCGAATGGCCGACGACGGGCTGCCCGTCGACCCCGAACGGATCGTCACCGCCGCCGGCCCGGTGGCCGGCCGGCCCCACCTCGCGCGTGCGCTGGTGGAGGCGGGTGTCGTCCCGAGCATCGAGGCCGCCTTCGCCGACCTGCTCTCGTCGCGGGGCCGCTACTACGTCACCAAGGCGGACACGCCGCTGTCGGACGCCGTGCGCATGGTCGCCGCGGCCGGCGGCGTCACCGTCGTGGCACATGCCCGTGCCCGCTCGCGCGGGCGGCTGCTCGCGCTCGACCACATCGAGGAGCTCGCCGAACTGGGCCTCGGTGGCCTCGAGGCGGACCATCCGGACCACGATCCGGCCGACGCGCGGCTCATGCGGGACATGGCGGCAAAGCTCGACCTGTTCGTGACGGGGTCCTCCGACTACCACGGCGGCAACAAGGCCGTCCCCCTCGGCCGGTACACGACGGACCCCGAGGCGCTCGAGGCCCTGACGGCCCGTGCCACCGGGATCGAGGTGCTCGAGGGATGACCGACTGGGGCCGCCCTGCGCGACGCCACGACCGCGCCGACGGGTACGACGACTACTACGCGGACGACACCGGCCGCGACCCCTACAGCGCCCCCACGGCAGCGCTGTCCCGTCGCGGGGCGCCGGGGCGGGACGGGCTCGTCGTGCGGGGACTGCGGGCTCTGTCGGGCGTGGTGTGCGGCGCGGTGATCGTCCTGACGGTGGTGGTGTGGGCGGCGCAGTACCTGGGCGACAAGCGGGACTTCCCGGGACCGGGTTCGGCGTCGCTGTCCGCGCACGTCGTCGCGGTGGTCGTCGCGTCGGCCGCGCAGATGTTCGCGGACCGCCGGCGCGGGCTCGCCGCCGCCGTGGCGGCTGGTGTGGTCTATCTCACGGGCGCGGTCCTGATGTTCACCCAGTGGTGGGGCTGACGTTTCGCGCCCCGTCCGTTACCGGTAGGTAACCGCTCGGCATCTCGGGCTTTTGCCTCGGAACGGCCCCGATCGCGCGGTCGACATTCCGGCTCGACTGTCCAAACTCACAGGTGAGCGGGGAAAAACGTGAGACATTCGCAAGAAATACCGATTTGATTGTTGGCTTGTGAAGGTGGCAAACTTTTCCTCAATCCGGCGTCGGTGCCACCGCCCCGAAGCCGGACGAAGATGGCAGACCCTGTAGAGGGCTCGTCGCCAGGGCTCACCCGCCTCGGCGCCATCACGCTCCGGAAGTCGTACAGCGTTGTACAGCGGTAACCGTGATCGCGCCCGGAAGCTTCACCGAAATGTCCTTGGCGAAGCGCTGCACCCGATGTCCGTCGCGCAGCTACTTCGCAGTAACCGGAACCCGAGTGGTTCCGGCTCGAGCAGGAGTGTCATCGTGTCAATCGTGTCTGATGCACCTACCCCCCGGAAGGTCGAATTGACCGACGAGGAAATCTTCAGCAGCCATATCGACGGCAAGCTGTCCGTCGAACTCACCGCACCCCTCGAGACGCAGCGGGATCTGTCGATCGCCTACACGCCCGGCGTCGCGCAGGTCTCCCGCGCGATCGCGGCCGACGAGACCCTCGCCGACCGCTACACCTGGACCAACCGCCTCGTGGTGGTCGTCTCCGACGGTTCGGCGGTGCTCGGTCTCGGTGACATCGGCCCGCGCGCGTCGCTGCCGGTGATGGAGGGCAAGTCCGCCCTGTTCAAGAAGTTCGCGGGCCTGAACTCGATCCCGCTGGTACTCGACACCAAGGATCCCGACGAGATCGTCGAGACCCTGATCCGGCTGCGCCCGAGCTTCGGCGCGGTCAACCTCGAGGACATCTCCGCCCCGCGCTGCTTCGAGATCGAACGGCGCGTCATCGAGGCGCTGGACTGCCCGGTCATGCACGACGACCAGCACGGCACCGCCATCGTGGCGCTCGCCGCGCTCAAGGGCGCCGCCAAGGTGCAGGGACGCGAGCTGTCCGGGCTGCGCATCGTCATCTCCGGCGCCGGCGCCGCCGGGGTCGCGGTGGCGAACATCCTGCTCGCCGCCGGCGCGGCGGACGTGACCGTGCTGGACTCGAAGGGCATCGTCTCGCGCGAGCGTACCGACCTGAACGAGGTCAAGGTCGACCTGGCCGCGCGGACCAACCCGGCCGGCCGGCACGGCGGGCTGATCGAGGCCCTCGACGGCGCGGACGTGTTCATCGGCGTCTCGGCCGGCACGGTGCCCGAGGAGATCGTCGCGGAGATGGCCGAGGGCGCGATCGTGTTCGCGCTGTCGAACCCGGACCCGGAGATCCACCCGGAGGTCGCCGCCCGCCACGCCGCGATCGTCGCGACCGGCCGCAGCGACTTCCCGAACCAGATCAACAACGTGCTGGCCTTCCCCGGTGTGTTCAAGGGCGCGCTCGACGCGGGTGCCCGGCGCATCACCGAGGGCATGAAGCTCGCCGCCGCCGAGGCCATCCTCTCGGTCGTCGGTGACGAGTTGGCCGTGGACAAGATCGTCCCGAGCCCTCTCGATCCGCGGGTGGCGCCCGCCGTCGCCGAGGCCGTCGCGGCCGCGGCACGGGCCGAGGGCGTCACCGACTGACGCGATCGACCGCACGCCCCGGCCGGAGCCCGCACCCAGGTTCCGCACCGGGGCGTTCGGCTTTCCGGGGATGCGCGAGGATGGGCATCGTGTGGAACGCGAGGAGCCGGGGACTGCGGGGCGAGGGATTCATTCGGACGGTGGCCGGACCGGTGGTCGCCGTCGCGGTGCTGACCGGGTGCGGGCCGTCGGTCCTCGACGAGTCGGCGGACGCCGCCACGGTGGTCGTCGGCGCCGGAGACGACGCCGCGAGCGAACTGCTCGCCCGGATCTACGCGGGCGCCCTGGCCGGTAGCGGGACCCGCACGGAACTGCGCACCGGGCTCGGCGGCCGCGCCGACTACCTCGCCGCGCTGGACGCGGCCGAGGTGACCCTCGTGCCGGACTACACCGGACGGCTGTTGCGGTACTTCGCTCCGGCTGCGACGGACACGGACGCCGAGGACGTGTTCGAGGCACTCGCCCGATCCCTGCCCGACGACATGGCGGTCACGGACTACGCTGCCGCGCAGGACCGTTCGGTGCTGTTCGTCTCCGACGCCACCGCCGCCCGGCTCGGTACCACCGAGCTGGCCGGGCTCGTCGGCCGGTGCGGCGAACTGACCGTGACGGTCACCGGCGGATTCGAGGAGAACGACGGCCTGCGGGACATGGCCGAAAGGGGTTGCGTCCCCGGCCGTGTCGAAACCGGCGACGGCGACGCGGCGCGGCACGCGGCCGCGGACGGTGAGGGCGTGGCTGCGCTGACGACCGCTTCGGCCGCCGCACGCGACGCGACGGGCGTCGCGCTGAAGGATGCGCCGGACCGCGCGCCCGGAACCGCCCCGGAGGACGGAACCGGCACGGAGCCACCGGTGTTCACCGCGCAGAACGTCGTCCCGGTGTTCCGCAAGCAGGGCCTCGAGGAACGTCAGCTCGAGGCCCTGAGCCTCGTCGCGGGGGAGCTGACCACCGCCGACCTCGCCGAGATGCTCGAACGGGTCGGCGGCGGCGAGGACTCAGCCGTCGTCGCGCAGGCGTGGCTCACCGAGCACGTGTGAACGCACGAAGGCGCCGAGCTGTGCCACCGCGTCGGCAGCCTCGCCCACCAGAGCGGCCTGCAGATGGGCCACGTGCCACAGTTCGCGCTGCTCGGTGACCGTCACGTCCACCCCCGCCTCGCGCAGCTTCCGGGCGAACCCGGTGACCTGCGGGTACAGCATCTCGCTGGTGCCGACGTGGATCAGCGTCGGCGGCAGGCCGGTCAGATCTCCGCGCAGCGGCGCGTAGCCGGAGTCGGAGGCGTCGCGGTCGCCGAGATACGCCCGCGCCGACGCCGAGATCCAGGCGGCGTTGAGGACCGTGTCCCGGTCGCGGGGGAAGTCCCGCGAGGCGGGATCGACCCAGGGCGCGATCAGCCCGAGGGCGGCGGGCCGCACCCCGTGCCGGTCGATCAGCCGGCGCGCCGTCGCGACCGTGAGGCCGCCACCGGCCGAGTCGCCGACGATCGGGGCGGTCTGCGGGGTCACGCCGTGCTCGGTCACCAGCTCGAGGTAGGCACCGACCGCGTCGTCCAGCGCGGCGGGGTACGGGTGCTCCGGGGCCAGCCGGTAGTCGAGCACGTACACCGCCGAACCCGCCGCTGCGGCCAGGTGTGCGGCCAAGGACCGGTGCGTGGCGGGCGAACCCACCGTGTACGCGCCCCCGTGCAGGTACAGCACCGCGGTGGGACGTTCGGTGGCGCCGACGGTGACGCGTTCGGCGGGCCGGCCCGCGAGCGTGACCTGCTGCACCACCGTGCCCTCGGGCAGGGTCTGGATCGGCGCGACGAGCGCGAGCAGCCGGCGCTGGACGGGGTACGGCAGCCGCGCGTTGAGGGCGAGCCGGTAGGCCGGCCGCACCGCGGCCCGCACGAGGGGCAGGGGGAGCTGGGGCATGTCCGCGACCCTAGCCCCTAGGCACGAAGCGGCCACTGACGAATGCGACGACACGCTGGTAGGACGGGCCCACCACGCGCACCCAGACGTCGAGGAACTTCGCGTCGGCGCCGATGAGTACCCGGGCCCTGCCCTTGCGCACGCCCTCGACGATGGTGCGGGCCGCGTCCTCCGGGCTGGTGCGGGCCAGCTTGCGGTCGAAGAACTGGGCGAAGGACTCCTGGTCGTCGCCGGCCGGGACGGCGGCGTTGCGTGCGATCGCGGTCTTGATGCCGCCGGGGTGCACGCAGGTGACCTTGACGGGGTGCCGGGCGATCAGCATCTCCTGGCGCAGCGCCTCGGTGAAGCCGCGGACGGCGAATTTCGCGGAGTTGTAGGCGCTCTGACCGGGGATGGCCAGCAGTCCGAAGAGGCTCGAGACGTTGACGATGTGGCCGTCCCCGGACGCGACGACGTGGGGCAGGAACGCCTTGGTGCCGTTGACCACGCCCCAGAAGTCGACGTCCATGATCCGCTCGATGTCCTTGAACTCGGAGCGTTCGAACTCGCCGTGGAAGGCGATGCCGGCGTTGTTGTAGACCTGGTTGACCTGGCCGAAGTGGACGGCGACGGCGGCGGCGTAGTCGAGCACCGCCTCGCGCTGTGTCACGTCGAGATGGTCGGCCTTGACCTCGGCGCCGAGGTCGCGGGCCCGGCGCACGGTCTCGTCCAGCCCGACGGTGTCGACGTCGGACAGGGCCAGCCGGGCGCCGCGCCGGGCGAGCTCGAGCGCCAGGGCACGGCCGATGCCCGATCCGGCGCCGGTGATCACGGCGACCTTTCCTGCGAACTCGCTCACTGCGCTGCCACCTTCCGGCTGTCGGTCTCATCGGTGTCACGGACGGTCGCCGGCGTCGGCGCCGGGACCGGGGGGAGGTCCGCCGCGGCGACGCTGCGGTAGGCGTCCAGGTCGAAATGCCTGGTGATACGGCGGAATTCGAACGTGAAGCTCGGCCACAGGGTGGTGTTGTTGCCGTGCTTGTCGAGGTACCAGCTGGCGCAGCCGCCGTTGCTCCACACGCTGCGCTTCAGGGCGTCCTGCAGGTTGCGGTTGTACTCACCCTGCACCTCCGGGCGCACCTCGATGGTGCCGATCCGGTGGCGGTCGATCGTCTCGATCGCGTCCACCAGGTAGTTCAGCTGGGATTCGATCATGTACACCATCGAGGTGTGGCCGAGGCCGGTGTTCGGTCCCACGAGGAAGAACATGTTGGGGAAGCCGGCGACGGCGGCGCCCTTGTATCCCTGCATGCCGGTAGCGTCGAAGACGTCGGCCAGGCTGCGGCCGTCCTTGCCGAAGATGCCGGTGAAGGTGGGCGAGTCGGTGACGTGGAAGCCGGTGGCGACGACGATGGCGTCGACCTGACGGGTGGTGCCGTCGCGGGTGACGATGCCGTCCGCGGTGACCCCGGCGATGCCGTCGGTGATCAGGTCGACGTTCGGCCGGGCCAGCGCGGGATAGTAGTTGTTCGAGATGAGCATCCGCTTGCAGCCGATCCGGAAGTTCGGGGTGACCTTGCGGCGGAGCTCGGGGTCGGTGATCTGGCGGCGGATGTGCGTGCGGGCGGCGAACTCGAGCGGCTTCATGAACACCGGTGCCTTGGCCAGGCCGACGACCTGCGTCTCGCGGGTGAGGTACTGCAGGGCGCGGGACAGGCGCTGGAACCCGGGTACGCGGCGGAACGCGAGCCGCTCGACGGGGGTGTATTCGCGGTCGGCGCGAGGCAGCACCCAGGGCGCGGTGCGCTGGTAGACGTCGAGGTGGGCGACCTTGCCGGCGATGGCGGGCACGATCTGGATCGCGGAGGCTCCGGTGCCGATCACGGCGACGCGCTTGCCGGTCAGGTCCGCGTCGTGGTTCCACCGGGCGGAATGAAAGATCTCGCCCCGGTACCCTTCGATGCCCTCGATGTCGGGCAGCGACGGCTCGCACAGCGCCCCGACGGCGGAGACGACGATCCGGGCGTCGAACGCACCCTTGGTGGTCCGCACGTCCCAGCGGTGGGTGGCGGTGTTCCAGCGGACGGTCTGCACGTCGCAGCCGAACACGGTGCGCCGGCGTACGTCGTACCTGTCGGCGACCGAGGCGATGTAGGCCTGGATCTCGGGCTGGGGGGAGAAGGACCGTGTCCAGCCCGGGTTGAGGGCGAACGAGTAGGAGTACAGGTTGGACGGGACGTCGCACGCGGCGCCCGGGTACGAGTTGTCGCGCCAGGTGCCGCCGACCTCCGATCCGCGCTCGAGGACCACGAAGTCCTTGCCGGCGCGGGTCAGCCGGACGGCGGCGCCGAGTCCGGCGAACCCGCTGCCGATGATCAGCGTGTCGACCTGACGCGGGTGCGCATCGGTGGCGATGGTGTCTGTAACCGGAAGACTCATGTAAATAAGCGTAGGGCCATACTGAGTGCCGGTCAATAGCTTGTTGACTGCGATTCAACAATAATGTTTGCATGGCACCTGTGAAGGGCAACAGCGTCAAGCGCACCAGGCTGAGTCCCGCCGAGCGGCGGGCGCAGCTCGTCGACCTCGGCGTGCAGTTGCTCGCCGAACGGCCGCTCGAGCAGATCTCCGTCGAGGACATCGCCGATCAGGCGGGGGTGTCGCGCGGGCTGCTGTTCCACTACTTCGCGTCCAAGCACGACTTCCACGTCGAGCTCGTCCGGCACACCAGCCGGGACATGCTCGAGCGCACCGCGCCCGACGACAGCCTCGAACCGCTGGAGATGCTGCGCGGCACGATCGTCGCGTACGTCGACTACGTCACCGACCACCGCGACACCTACCTGTCGATGCTGCGCGGCACCGCGAGCGGGGACCCGGACATGCGGCAGGTCTTCGAGGACACCCGCACCGCCATGGTCGACCGCACCGTCGCGTACCTGCCCCGCATCGGCATCGACGCCGGGCCCGCCGTCGCCCTGGCCGTGCGCGGCTGGATCGCGTTCGTCGAGGACACGACGATCGCCTGGCTACGGGACGCGCAGCTCACCCGCGAGGAATTCGTCGACCTCGCCGTCGCCGCCCTGCCTGCGCTCGCCCTCGCCGCGGGCGCACCGGATGTCACAGCGGTTCGATCTGATTGAACGCGTGTGACATTCGGCCACGTCCCGGGGAGGCCGGAAACGGCGCGAGCCGGGCCGGCCGCCCCGAAGGGCAGGCACGACCCGGCTCGCGTGAGAACCGCGGGGCTACCGCCGCTGACTACCGGCCGAACGCCTTCTCCAGGATCTCCTGCTGCTCGACCGCGTGAACCTTGCTCGAGCCGGAGGACGGAGCCGACATCGCGCGCCGCGACGCCCGCTTGATGCCCGACAGCTTCTCGGGCAGCATCTCCGGCAGCGCCAGACCCAGGAACGGCCACGCTCCCTGGTTGGCCGGCTCCTCCTGCACCCAGAAGAACTCGTGCGCGTTCGGGTACCGGTCGAGCGCCTCGGCGATGCGGCGACGCGGCACCGGGTACAGCTGCTCGATCCGCAGGATCGCGATGTCGTCCCGCTTCTCCTTGTCCTTCTTCGCCTTCAGCTCCCAGTAGAGCTTGCCGGAGGTCAGCAGGACGCGGGTGACCTTGTCGCGGTCGCCGCCCTCGTTCTCGTACTGCGGCTCCTCGAACACCGAGCGGAACTTGCCGCTGGTGAAGTCCTCGAGGTCGCTGACCGCGGCCTTGTTGCGCAGCATCGACTTCGGCGTGAACACCACCAGCGGGCGGCGGATGCCGTCGAGGTGATGGCGGCGCAACAGGTGGAAGTAGCTTGCCGGTGTCGACGGCATGGCCACCGTCATCGAACCCTCGGCGCACAGCTGCAGGAACCGCTCGATGCGGCCCGAGGTGTGGTCCGGGCCCTGGCCCTCGTGGCCGTGCGGCAGCAGCAGCACCACGTCGGAGAGCTGACCCCACTTGGCCTCGCCGGAGGAGATGAACTCGTCGATGATGGACTGCGCGCCGTTGACGAAGTCACCGAACTGCGCCTCCCACAGCACCAGCGCCTCGGGGTTGCCCACGGAGTAGCCGTACTCGAAGCCCAGGCCCGCGAACTCGGTCAGCGCCGAGTCGTACACCATGAACTTCCCGCCCTTGCCGCCCTCGGTCGCCACCTGCTGCAGCGGGGTGTACTCGGCACCGGACTTGCGGTCGATGAGCACCGCATGGCGCTGGGTGAAGGTGCCGCGGCGTGAGTCCTGACCGGCCAGGCGCACCAGGGCACCCTGCTCGACCAGCGAACCGAACGCCAGCAGCTCGGCGTACGCCCAGTCGATGTGGCCCTCACGGGACATTTCCCGGCGCTTCTCGATGACCGGCTTGACGCGCGGATGCACGGAGAAGCCCTCGGGGACGTTCACGAACGCGTCGCCGATCCGCTCGAGCACCGACTTGTCGACCGCGGTGGTCAGCTTCGCCGGCGGCGTCTGGTCGAGCTCGACCGACTCCGACGGTTCCGGCTTGTACTTCTCGAGTTCGCGGACCTCGTTGAAGACCCGCTCGAGCTGGCCCTGGTAGTCGCGCAGCGCGTCCTCGGCCTCTTTGAGCGAGATGTCGCCACGACCGATGAGGGACTCGGTGTAGCTCTTGCGGACGCTGCGCTTGGTGTCGATCACGTCGTACATCGCCGGCTGCGTCATCGACGGGTCGTCGCCCTCGTTGTGTCCGCGACGGCGGTAGCAGATCATGTCGATGACGACGTCCTTGTTGAACTTCTCCCGGAAGTCCACGGCCAGCCGGGCCACCCACACGCACGCCTCCGGGTCGTCGCCGTTGACGTGGAAGATCGGCGCGCCGATCATCTTCGCGACGTCGGTGCAGTACTCCGACGACCGCGAGTGCTCGGGGGCCGTGGTGAAGCCGACCTGGTTGTTGACGACGATGTGCACGGTGCCGCCGGTGCGGTAGCCGCGCAGCAGCGCGAGGTTGAGGGTCTCGGCCACGACGCCCTGGCCGGCGAACGCGGCGTCGCCGTGCAGCAGCAGCGGCATGACGGTGAAGCCGCCCTCGCCCTTGTCGAGGATGTCCTGCTTGGCGCGCACGAGGCCTTCGAGGACCGGGTTGACGGCCTCGAGGTGCGACGGGTTCGCCGTGAGCGAGACGTTGATGTCGTTGTCGCCGAACATCTGGATGTAGTTGCCCTCGGCGCCGAGGTGGTACTTGACGTCGCCGGAGCCGTGGGCCGCGGCCGGGTTCAGGTTGCCCTCGAACTCGGTGAAGATCTTCGAGTACGGCTTGCCGACGATGTTGGCCAGCACGTTCAGGCGGCCGCGGTGCGGCATGGCGATGGCGACCTCGTCGAGCTCGTGCTCGGCGGCCTGATCGATGATCGCGTCCATCATCGGGATGACCGACTCGGCGCCCTCGAGGGAGAACCGCTTCTGGCCGACGTACTTGGTCTGCAGGAAGGTCTCGAACGCCTCGGCGGCGTTGAGGCGGCTGAGGATGTACTTCTGCTGCGCCACGGTCGGCTTGACGTGGTGCGCCTCGACGCGGTCCTGCAGCCACTGCTGCTGCTCGGGGTCGAGGATGTGGGTGTATTCCACGCCGACGTGGCGGCAGTAGGCGTCCCGCAGCACCGACAGCACGTCGCGCAGCTTCATGCGCTGCTGACCGTGGAAGCCGCCGACGTTGAACTCGCGGTCGAGGTCCCACAGGGTCAGGTCGTGCGTGGTGACGTCGAGGTCCGGGTGCGACCGGAACTTGTCCTTGACGAACTGCAGCGGGTCCGTGTCGGCCATCAGGTGGCCGCGGCTGCGGTAGGCGGCGATCAGCTCGAGGACGCGGGTGCTCTTGTCGACCGCGCCTTCCGGCACGTCCTTGCGCCAGCGGACCGGCTCGTAGGGGATGTGCAGCGTATGGAAGATCTCGTCGTAGAAATCGTCGCTGATCAGCAGGTTGTGGATGGTCCGCAGGAAGTCGCCGGACTCCGCGCCCTGGATGATGCGGTGATCGTACGTCGAGGTCAGCGTCATCAGCTTGCCGACGCCGAGTTCGGCGATGCGCTCGTCCGAGGCGCCCTGGAACTCGGCGGGGTACTCCATCGCACCGGCGCCGATGATGGCGCCCTGACCCGGCATGAGCCGCGGCACCGAGTGCACGGTGCCGATCCCGCCCGGGTTGGTCAGCGAGATGGTGACGCCGGAGAAGTCCTCGGCGGTGAGCTTGCCGTCGCGCGCACGACGGACGATGTCCTCGTACGCGGAGTAGAACTGCGCGAAGTTCATCGACTCGCAGTTCTTGATCGCGGCGACGACGAGCGAACGGCTGCCGTCCTTGCCGGCCAGGTCGATGGCCAGGCCGAGGTTGATGTGCGCGGGGGTGACCGCGTTCGGCTTGCCGTCGATCTCGGCGAAGTGGCGGTTCATGTTCGGGAACGCCTTCACCGCCTGCACGATGGCGTAGCCGAGCAGGTGGGTGAACGACACCTTGCCGCCGCGGGTACGGGCGAGGTGGTTGTTGACGACGATCCGGTTGTCGACCATCAGCTTCGCAGGGATGGCGCGCACACTGGTGGCGGTCGGGATCGAGAGCGAGGCGTTCATGTTCTTCGCGACGGCAGCGGCAGCGCCACGGAGAACCTTGGACTCTTCCTGGGTGGCCGACGCGGCGGGCTTCGCGGGGGCCGGCTTGGCAGCGGCGGCCGGCTTGGCGGGGGCCGGCTTGGCGGCGGCGGCCGGCTTGGCCGGTTCCGGAGCGGGAGCCGCCTTGGGTGCCGGAGCGGGCGTCGCCGGGGCAGTAGCGGCCTTCGGCGGAGCCTCGGCCGGGGCGGCCTTCGAGGCGGGGGCGGATTCGGTGGAGGTCGGGGCGGAACTCTGCGCCGGACGCTGGGTCTGCGTGGCACCGTTCGCGCCACCCGCGACCGCTGCCTCCGGGGAGTAGTCCGTCAGGAATTCGTGCCAGCTGGCGTCCACGGACGACGGATCGTCCTGGAACCGCTGGTACATCTCGTCAACCAACCACTGGTTCTGCCCGAACTGGGAAGTAGAGCTGCTGCTCACGGCAGTTGTTCGCCTCGTTTCTTTCTTCGGTACCCGATCGGAGTGCCTATGTATATGAGGCTAGCCCGCGCCTGTGACGAACAAAAAAGCTCTGCCACGGTCGAGACCTACCTCACAATCTCTGATTCGATGGGATCCCCATCGACGACGGTTCTCGACAGCCGATTATTCCCTGCCCGCATCCGGGCCGCATCACAGAGGGTCGTGTACACGCCTCCGGCGTGCCGCAGTGCGTCGTGCGATCCGGTCTCCACGATGCGCCCGCCGTCGACCACGACAACCAGGTCGGAGCGAGCCGCCGTGGCCAACCGGTGGGCCACCACCACGGCGGTGCGGCTGCGGGTCACCGACTCGCCCGCCGCGAGCACCGCGCGTTCCGTGCCCGGATCGAGCGTCGCGGTGGCCTCGTCGAGCAGCAGCAGGTCCGGATCGACGAGTTCGGCCCGGGCCAGCGCCACGAGCTGACGCTGCCCGGCGGACAGGCCCTGCCCGCGCTCGCCGACGGGATGCAGCATGCCGCCGGGCAGACCGGCGATCATGTCGAGGGCCCCCACCGCGCGTGCGGCAGCCTCGATGGCCGCGCGGTCCGCGCCGGGCCGCCCGTAGGCGATGTTGCTCGCGACGGTGCCGGTGAACAGGTGCGCCTCCTGCGGGACGACGCCGAGCCGGGCCCGGTACTCGGGCAGGCGATACCCGCGCAGGTCGACGTCGTCGACCCGCACCGAGCCGGACGTCGGATCGTAGAACCGGGCCAGCAGCTTGACGATCGTGGACTTGCCGGCGCCGGTGCGGCCGACGAGCGACACCGTGGAGCCGGCGGGGAAGTGCAGGTCCACGCCGGTGAGCGCGTCGGTCTCGGCCCCCGCGTAGCGGAACCCGACGTCGGCGAGGCGCACGTCGCCGCGCAGGTGTCCCGGGACGGGCACCGTGCCGGTGCCGCCCGTCTCGAGGGAACTCTCGGTGCGCAGCAGGTCGCCGATCCGGCGCAGCCCCACCCGGGCCTGCTGGTAACCGTCGAACACCTGCGACAACTGCTGGATGGGACCGAACAGCAGGCCGAGGTACAGCACGAAGGCGACGAGCACGCCCGCGGTCGTCGCCCCGGACGCCACCTCCCGGGCCCCGACGAACACCACCGCGGCCAGCGCGAGGTCGGACAGCAGCGCAATGAACGGGAAGTACAGCGAGATGGCCCGCTGGGAGCGCATCCGGCTGCGCCGGTACGCATCGGCGCGCTCGGCGAACCGGCGGGCCGCGAACTCCTCCCGGCGGTACGCCTGGGCCGCCCGCAGCCCGGTGATGTTCTCCTGGAAGTCCGCGTTGACCAGGGAGATGCGTTCGCGGGAGACCGAGTAGGCCGTGGACGACACCCGCCGGAACCACAGCGTCGCCGCGAGCAGCGGCGGCACCACCGCCAGCGCCACCAGTCCCAGGGTGAGATCGGTGGCGAGCAGGGCAACCGAGATCCCGGCCAGCGTCAGCACGCTCACCACCGCAGTGGACAACCCGGTCTGGATGAACGACGAGAGCGCATCGACGTCCGTGGTCATCCGCGTCATGATGCGGCCGGACAGCTCCCGCTCGTAGTAGTCCAGACCCAGCCGCTGCAGGTGCGCGTAGCTGCGCACCCGCAACCCGAACAGCACCCGCTCGCCGGCGCGGGCGGTGAGCACGGTGAGCAGCGCGACCACCAGCCAGGCCAGGAGCGCCAGCGCGGCGCCCACGGCGGTGGCCGCCCACAGCGGCGCGGGTTCGCCCGGCGTGACGCCGCGGTCGACGGCGTACCGCACGATCGACGGGAACGCGATCGACGTCAGCGACTCGACCGCCAGGCACAGCACCACCGCCGCCAGCAGCCACCGCACCGGCCGCAGTGTCCGGGAGAGGCGGAACTCGGGGTCGGGGCGCCGCAGCGGTGCCGTGTCCAGCCCCGGTTGCTCGGTGGCCGGGGGCAACGCCTCGACCGCCCGGCGCAGCGCCGGCGTGGGGGCGATCGACCCGAGGGCGCCGGTCATCGGACCGCCGCCGCGGCCGCCCCCGCCCGGCCCCGCCTGCGGTGCGGCCGCCCGCACCACGGCCGGATCGGAGCCGGGCGCCGCCTCCGGCCACAACGCGTCGACGGCGTGCTCGTCGGTGCGGTCCGGCTCGGGCGCCTCGTCCTCGTCGCCGCTGAGCAGGGCCCGGAACAGGGCGTTGCGCGCCTCGAGTTCGTGGACGGTTCCGGAGTCGACCACGCGACCGCCGTCGAGCACCGCGACCCGGTCGGCGAGCGACAGCGTGGACCGCCGGTGCGCGAGGATCAGCGTGGTGCGCTTCGGGCGCGCCCGCAGGGCCGCGAAGATCGCGGCCTCCGTCTCCGCGTCCACCGCGGAGGTTGCGTCGTCGAGGATCAGCACCCGGGGGTCGAGCAGCAGTGCGCGGGCGAGCGCGACGCGCTGCCGCTGCCCACCCGACAGCGTCAGACCGCGCTCTCCCACGACGGTGTCGTACCCGTCGGGGAGCGCCTCGACGAACTCGTCGGCGCACGCCGCCCGCGCGGCGGCGCGGATCTCCTCGGCGCTCGCCTCGGGCCGGCCCAGCGCGATGTTCGCCGCGATCGTGTCCGAGAACAGGAACGGCTCGTCGAACACCAGGCTCACCGCCTCGCGCAGTTGCTCGGCGCGCAGGTCGGCGACGTCGATTCTGTCGCCGTCGGCGGTGGTGACGTACACGGCGCCGGCCTCGGGGGCGTAGAACCGGGGCAGCAGCAGCGACATCGCCGTCTTGCCGGAGCCTGCGGAGCCCACCACGGCGACGGTCTCGCCCGGCGCCAGTTCGAGGTCGAGCCCGGCGAGCACGGGCCGGCCGGACTCGAAACCGAACGTCACCGCGTCGAGGACCAGCCCCAGCGGCCCGTCGGGCAGCGGCACCGGGTGCGACGGGTCGGCGACGTCGGGCTCGGTGTCGATCACCTCGTACACCCGCTCGACCGCGGCGCGGGAGAGCTGCGCCATGATCACCACCGAGGACAACGTGCGCGTCGTCGCGGTCATCGTCGCCAGGTAGGCGGCGAACGCGAGGAACGTGCCGACGGTGACGGTGCCCTGCAGGGCCAGCCAGCCGCCGAGCGCGATCACGGCGACGAGCCCGAGTTGCGGGATGGCACTCATCGGGGCGGCGAACGCGGCATTGATCCGGGCGGCGCGCATGCGCTCGGCATAGAGGGCGCGGCCGTGCTGTTCGAGCTGGTCCACGGCGCGGGCCTCCTGCCCGAACCCCTTGACCACCCGCACCCCCGTGACGGTCTCCTCCACGTGCTGCGCCAGGTCGGCCGCGCGTTGCTGCGCCGACCACGTCGCCGCGAACAGCTTGGGCCGGACGACGGCGACGACGCCGGCGATCACCGGCACGGTGACGAGGGCGACCAGGGTCAGCAGCGGCGAGAGCACCGCCATGATCACCAGCGCCAGCGTGAACTGCAGCAGCGCCCCGGCCGACATGGGAACCATCGCGAGCAGGCCCTGGACGAGTTGCAGGTCGGTGATCGAGCGCGACACCACCTGCCCGGTGCGGATCTGGTCCTGGCCGCGCCCGTCGAGCCGTTGCAGCGAGGCGAGCAGCCCGAGCCGCAGGTCGTGCTGCACGTCCAGCGAGAGCCGGCCGGCGAGCATCCGCCGGCCGTACTGACACCCGAACCGCACGAGCGCGCCCACCGCGATCGCCGCCGCCGCCAGCCCGATCAGCTGCAGGTCGTGGCCCTCGGGATGGGTGGCACTGTCGAGCGCCAGCTTGGTGAGCAACGGGAACGTGATGTCGATCAGGGCGGCGACGACGGTGACGGTCAGCGCGCCGAGCGCGACGCGGCGATGCTGCCAGGCCTCCGCGCCCAGCCGACGGATCCAACCGGGGGAACGCGCGTCGTGTGCCATCGTCTTCCGACATTAGCGCCGGCCGGGGACACGGGAGGACTGCGCGGCGAGAGGGTGGTTGTTGCGCTCGCCACTCGATCGATGCCGCAGCAACCTCCCCTTCGCCGCGAGAACCGCCGCTGCGATCGCGGTGTGGGCGTCGAGTAACGCGTCTAGCATGGGCCTAGGCCCGCCACGGAGGCTATATGCCCAGGTCCCGAGACATACTGCAGCGCTTCCGATCCGCCGGTACACCTGGGGCCGCCACGGCGACGGGTGTACCGGCGGACCGGGTTGCCGAGATGTCCGCCGAGCTCGAGCCGGTGCTTGCGCAGCTCGCCCCGGTGCAGGAGGAAGTCTCGCGGATCCGTGCTCAGGCACAGCGCGATGCCGAGCAACGGCGACAGCAGGCGACGGAACGCGCCAATGCCCTTGTCGCCGCCGCGCACCGGCAGGCGGCCGCGGAACGTGCAGACGCCGCCCTTCGTATCACCCGGCAGGTCGAGGAGGAAGGCGCCGCCAGCCTGGCCGCCGCCGACGTCGACGTTGCTGCGGTGCGCAGCCGCGCCGCGAAGAGGATGCCGTTGTATGTCGACCGTGTGGTGTCCGCGATCAGGGCGGCCGTGAACGCGCCAGGGGAAGGCAGTTCATGAGCACGTCCTGGGTCGCGGGCGTGGTCCGCGCCAAGGCACTGGCCAGGCGACGGGTCGGTGCGGCCGGGGCGCGCGCTGTGGCAACCACGGCAGGACTCGGCCCGGCGCTCGCCGCACTGGCTTCGACTCCGTACGGACACGACGTGCAATCCGGTCAGAGTCTCGGCGAGGCCCAGCACGCCCTCGGTGCGTCGTTGCTGTGGAACATGCGGGTTCTGGCGGGGTGGCTTCCTCGCGAGGGCGTGCACGTCGCACGCCTCTTCGCAGCGGGTTTCGAGGTGGCCAATCTCGACGAGCACCTCTCGGCTCTGCAGGAGGACCCTTCGACCCCGCACCACCTGTCCGTGCCGCGACGTGAGCCGGCAGATCCGCCCTACGGTCTCGGGATGCTCGACACCGCGTGGTCGCGTCTGTCATCGACGACTACGCCCGCCGCCGCGGCGGAGGTGCTCGAAACGTCCCCCTGGCGCGTGCGTGGTTGCCGGACCCTGCGCGAGATCCACCTCGGTCTTCGGCTGGCGTGGGCCGATTCGGTGATCGGGGGAATCCCCGAAGCTGCCGGGTGGGCGCGGGCCGGCGCGGCGCTGCTCCTGATCCAGGAGGTCGTCCTCGAGGAACGAGGACTGACAGAGCCGCTGGCTCTGCGTGCCTCCTACGTGCTCGGACCGGCCTTCGTCGGCGCATTGTCCGGCCGCCCGGTTCACCTGGCGAGGCTGCGGGCAGATCTTCCGGGCGGCGCCAGGTGGGTGTTCGACGGCGTCGACCGGGTCCAGGACCTCCGGCGCGGAGAAGGGGCGTGGTGGCACAGGGTCGAGCAGGACGGGTTTGCACTGTTACGCGGTTCCACCTACGACCGAGGACCGGTGGTCGGTGCCCTCGCAGTGTTGGCGGCGGACGCATGGCGGGTCCGCGCGGCGCTCGAGGTGGCCGCTCGCGGTGGCACCGGATCGGCTCTGGAGGGCTTCGATGGTGTGGCGTGAAGTATCGGCACCGGTGCGGATGCAGCGGGTGGCCCTTGTCGCCCCGACGGTGATGCTGCGCACCATGCTGGTGCGAGTCGCGGACGCCGGCATCGTCGAGATCGATCGCACGACCTCGGGAGGTGGTGCCGGAAGTGCGGCCGGGCGCCGGCTCCTCGGCGCGGACGAGGACCGAGCAGCAGGGCCCCGCCTGTGTGCCGGCGCACCCGACCTCGACAACCTCGAACGCGAGGGTCGCGCCGACCTGCTCGCGGGCGAGGCCGAACTCGACTCCTATGCCGACGACGCTGTCGTCCGTGGCGAGATCGCCGCTCTCGCCGGCTGGGTTCCGGCATCGGAGCTACCCGGCCTGGCCAAACGCCTGGCCGACGTCGGAGCCGGCGTCGTGCCGATCCCGTCACCACGAGGCGTGGACCCCCCGACATTGCTGCGCCGCGGAAAGAACGTGCGGCAGTCGTTCACGCCACTGGTCGAGACGTACGGCACTGTGCCGTACGCCGACGTCGACCCCAGCATGCTTGTCGGCATTGTGTACGTGCTGATGTTCGGAATGATGTTCGGGGACGCGGGACACGGTGCCCTGCTCGTCGTCCTCGGGCTCCTGATGCGAGCCGGCAGACCACGCCGGCTCGCCCGATTCCACAAGGTATGGCCCTTCGTTGTCGGGTCCGGTCTTGCCGCGATCGGGTTCGGGCTGCTCTACGGGGAGTTCTTCGGGCCCACCGGAGTTGTTCCTGTGCTGTGGCTGGCCCCACTCGAGGAACCTGTGACGTTGCTGGCCGTCGCCTTGGGACTGGGCGCGGTGCTACTTGCCGGTGCCCAGGTCCTCGGCACGGTGAACCGGTGGCGCGAGGGAGGCTGGCCCGTCGCGCTGAGTGCCCCCTCCGGCATCGCCGGGGCGGCACTTCTCGCCGGGCTCGGCCTGATCGTCCTCGGGGTGACCGGCCCACTCGACTGGCTCGTTGTGGTCGGCGCCCTCGTCATGGCAGCTGGGGTCGCCCTGGTGTACATCGGTTTCCTGGCCACCTCCGGTGGCGGCGCCGCAGGCATCACCCAAGCGTCCGTCGAGGTCTTCGACGCCGTGATGAGAGTCGGCACGAATCTGGTCTCCTTCACACGCCTGGCGGCGTTCGGTCTCACTCATGCCGCTCTCGGAAAGGTCGTGTGGGACGGAACAACCGGCCTCTGGAGATCGGGTGGCTTCCTCATGGTCGCGGCTGTGGCCGTCTTCCTCGTCGGGAACGCGCTCGCTTTCGGCCTCGAGGCACTCGTCGCCGGGGTGCAGGCTCTGCGTCTCGAGTACTACGAACTGTTCTCCCGGGTCTTCGTCGGCGAGGGCCGACCCTTCCGGCCCTGGCATGCGCCGACAGACCACACCGCAGACTCCCAGCCCATCGACAGCTCGGTACCACCCGGCGCCACCCTCGGGAGAAGGCCATGACGACCTGGTTCCTCGCACTACCCGTCCTCGTCGCCGCGTTCGCCGCGATTCACCAGCTGAGGCGCCGCGGGCGAACGGCCCTGAGAATCCTCCTCGGCCTCGATGCCGCGGTGTTCGTTGCCGCGTTCGTGGTGCTCGTCGCGACCGCCACCGCCGGCACCGGAGCAGCCGAGGCGAGCACCGCGGTGAGCGTGGCACAGGAGAGCGGATCCGGATCCGCGTCATGGGCGGCGCTTCTCGGCGCGGCGATCGCGGTGGCGGGCTCGTCCATCGGTGCTGCGATCGCCGTCGCCTACACCGGGTCCGCCGCGCTGGCCGCGATGAGCGAGCGGCCCGAACTGTTCGGTCGCGCCATGGTCATCGTCGGACTGGCCGAGGGCATCGCGATCTACGGCCTGATCGTCGCCATCATCCTCATCGGCCGAGCGTGACGCCATGGGACGCGTCGCCGTGATCGGTGAGCACACCGCGGTGACCGGTTACGCGCTCGCCGGCGCCCTGGTCCTGCTGGCCGAGGACGAGAACACGGTTCGGGTTGCCTGGAGCGGCCTGCCCGACGACGTCGAGGTCGTCGTCCTCACTCCTCGGGCGGCCCGCGCCCTCGGCGCCGCCCGGACTGCGAAGCTGCTCCCTCTCACGGTGGTGATGCCCTCGTGATCGCTGCCGCGACGCCCGGCCTCGCCGACCCGCTCGCCCCTGTCCGAGAGGCACTGCTGACCCGGGCGCGGGCGGACGCCGACCGGACACTCGCCGACGCCGACGCCGATGCCGCGGCGATCCTTGCGCGGGCGCAGAGCGAAGCCGACGCCATCCGCGCCGAAGCCCGGGCCCAGGGGGAGTCCGACGCCGCCGCGGTCCTTGCCGCGGAGCGTGCGCGGGTTCGACGCCGGTGCCGGGCTCTCGTCTTGGCCGCGCAACGTGAGGCCTACGACGAACTGCGTGCCCGGGTGATGCAGGCTCTGGCCGCGCTTCGCGACGACCCCGCTTACGGACCGTGGCGCGACCGTCTCGCCGACCACGCCCGCACGGTGCTCGGAGCGAACGCCGTGGTGAGCGAGCCCGCTGAAGGCGGTGTGCTCGCCGAGGCGAACGGTCGGCGAGCCCTCTACAGCCTTGCGGAACTTGCCGACCACATGATCGATCTGATCGGTCCCGATATCGAGAAGCTGTGGTCGTCGTGAGCGCGACGGTGTTCCGGGTATCGGGTTCGCTGGTCGAGCTGGAAGGGCTCCCGGGCGTGGCGATGTACGACGTGGTCCTGCTCGGTAGGAACAAGCTGCCCGGAGAGGTCGTGGCGATCACGGGTCGGCGGATCACCGTCCAGGCATACGAGGACACAGGTGGTCTCGCCCCGGGCGCCCCCGTCGTTTCCCGGGGCGCGCCGCTCTCGGCGAGACTGGGCCCCGGGCTTCTCGGCTCGGTGTTCGACGGTCTGCTGCGGTCACTCTCCCGGGCGGGCACCTGGCTGCTTCCGGGCTCCGCACGAGATGACGCCACCGACCAGCGCTGGCACTTCACGCCGTCGGTGGCCGAGGGTGCCACCGTGTCGCCGGGCGACGAGCTCGGAACGGCCGGCCACGACACGCATCTCCCCTCGAGGATCCTGGTGCCTGCCGACGCTGCCGGGGTGGTGGACTTCGCGGCCGAGGCCGGCACCTATACAGCAGACGCGGTCGTCGCGACTATCGCCGGAGTCGACGTCCCGCTCACCACGACGTGGCCGGTCCGACGGCCTCGGCCCTACCGCCGGCGCCTCGATGCCGCGGAGGGACTGCACACCGGGCAGCGGGTCCTCGACCTGCTGTACCCGGTCGCCCGCGGCAGCAGCGCCGCCGTGCCGGGCGGGTTCGGTACCGGGAAGACGATGCTGCTGCAGCAGATCGCCAAGTGGTGCGATGCCGACGTGATCGTCTACGTCGGCTGCGGCGAGCGCGGCAACGAGATGGCCGACGTCGTCGAGGAACTCGGCGCCCTCGAGGATCCCCGCACCGGGGACCGGCTCAGTTTCCGCACGGTGGTCATCGCGAACACCTCGAACATGCCCATGATGGCGCGTGAGGCCAGCATCTACACCGGCGTCACCGTCGCCGAGTACTTCCGGGACATGGGATATCACGTCGTGCTGATCGCGGACTCGACGACGCGGTGGGCAGAGGCGCTGCGTGAGTTCGCTTCACGAACCGGAGCCTTGCCTGTCGAGGAGGGTTATCCCGCCGGTCTCGCGTCCGCGATGGCGGCCTTCTACGAACGCGCCGGGCATGTCGTCACTCTCGGCGGACGCACCGGCTCGGTCACGATCATCGGTGCGGTCTCGCCCCAGGGCGGGGACATGACCGAGCCGGTGACCGCGCACACGCAGCGGTTCGTCCGTTCGGTCTGGATGCTCGACCGGGACCTGGCATACGCGCGGCACTACCCGGCGGTGGCATGGTCCGGATCCTTCTCCCGTGATGCCGGCGCGCTGGGGTCGTCGCACGCGCGGAACGGGGATCCGTCATGGGCGCGCCACCGTGAGCGCGTCAGCGCGTTGCTTTCGGACGCCGATCGGCTGAACGCCCTCGCCGACCTGGTCGGCATCGGAGCGATGCCGGGTTCGGAGCGCGTGGTCATGCTGGCCGGGCGGCTGCTGCGCGAGGGGGTGCTGCAACAGAGTGCGCTGAGCCCCAATGATGCCTTCTGCTCGGCTGCGAAGGGTGCGGCGTTGCTCGATGCCGTGCTCACGGTCGTCGACCGGTGCGATGCCATGGTCGATTCGGGTGTTCCCGCCACGACCATCGAGGAGACGGACTTCGGGCCCCTGCTACGTGCAGCACAGGAAACGGGCCCCGACGACGTCCAGGGTGTCCAGGAGCATCTCGACGCCATGCTGGCTCGACTCGGGGAGCTGGGATGAACGTCAGGCCCCTCGCACCGGCCGCCGTGTTCGGTGCGCTCGAATACACCGATGTGGCCGAGTTGCGGGGACCTCTGCTGGTTGTCCGCACAGTGTCGGGTGTGGGTTGGGACGAGTCTGCGCGCATCGAACTGGGCTCGGGCGAGGTACGTCACGGGCTCGTCCTCGAGGTCGACCGCGACCTCGCGGTCGTCCAGATACTCGAGGGAACCGAAGGTATCCGGCCCGGCGACACGCGTGTCCGCTTCGCCGGGGAGACCCTGCACATCCCGGTAGGACCGGGCTGGCTCGGACGGGTCTGCAACGGTCGGGGGGAACCGGTCGACGGTGGGGCACCGATCTTCGGGACACGTCGCGCCCCGGTCTCGGGTTTCCCGCTCAACCCCACGCATCGCGAGCCGCCCGCCGAGCCGGTCATTACCGGTGTCTCGGCCATCGATGCGCTGACCACCGTGGTGCGGGGGCAGAAGCTGCCGCTGTTCTCGGTTGCCGGGTTGCCGCACCTCGAACTCGCGACTCAGGTGGCCGCTCAGGCCGCCGCGGGTGGTGCACCGTTCTCGGTCGTCTTCGCGGGCATGGGCCTGACCCACCTCGACACGGCCGCCGTACGAGACGCCCTCGAGGCGCGCTCCGCCGCCGGAGAGCTGGTGATGTTGCTGAACACAGCCGACGACCCGGTCGTCGAACGGGTTCTGACACCCCGGATCGCGCTCACGGTCGCCGAGTATCTCGCTTTCGAGATGGGTCGGCACGTGCTCGTGGTCATGGCAGATATGACGGCCTACGCGGAGGCACTGCGGGAGGTTTCGGCCTCGAGGGGCGAAATACCCGGCCGCCGTGCGTATCCGGGCTACCTCTTCAGCGACCTCGCCTCACTGTACGAACGGTGCGGCCGCATCCGCGGCGTACCCGGCTCGGTCACCGTGCTGCCGGTGTTGACGATGCCCGCCGGGGATATCACCCACCCGGTTCCGGACCTCACCGGATACATCACCGAAGGCCAGATCGTGCTTTCCGCCACCATGTACGACGCCGGCATCTACCCCCCGGTGGAACCGCTGAGTTCCCTGTCGAGGCTGATGCGTAAAGGCGCCGGGCCGGGAAGGACCCGGGACGACCACCTCGACGTGGCCGCTCAGATCTCGGCCTCGCTGGCGCGGGCCCGCCAGGCACGTGAGCTGGCAGAGCTGGTGGGCGAGGATGCGCTGAGCGCCATCGACCGCTCGTATCTGGCCTTCGAGCACGCGGTGGAGCAGCGTCTGCTCAACCAGCGCCGTGACGAGGCACGGTCGCTCGACGAGACTCTCGACCGCGCCTGGGAGGCGTTGCGGGGGCTCCCGCGCCGGGAGCTCACGATGCTGCCGAACCCCCTGCTCGATGCGCGGTACGCCGCACCTGTTGCGGGGCGGTGAGCGTCGTGGCCCGTGTCCTGCACACCCCTCGCGGCCGTGCCGGCCGCCTGTGGCTCCAGCATCGGCTCTCCACCGCGCAACGGGGTGCAGATCTGCTCGACCACAAGTTGCGCATTCTCCGGGCGGAGCGTGAACATCTCACGTTGCAACAGGACCGGATGGCCGCAGCCTGGGAGGCCGCAAGCCGCGAGGCGGATACCTGGCTGTTGCGCGGCGTTCTTCTCGGGGGGGAACGGTCGGTCCGGCTCGCCGCCGCACGCACACCTGCAGAGGTCCAGATCATCTGGGAGCAGTCGATCGGCGTGCGCTACCCGGCCCAAGTGATCTGCACCGTGCCCGACACCCCGCCGGACGCGCCGCCGGCGGATAACGCGGCGCTCCTCGCGGCGCGGGACTGCTATCGGCGTGCGTTGCAGGCCGCCGCCCAGCAGGCCGGCGTCGAGGCGGCCGTCCGCATTGTCGAGACCCAGGAGACCGCCACCCTACGTCGGCTCCGGGCCATCGAGGATCGGTGGATACCGCGATTGCAGCAGGCCATCGCCGAACTGCAGTTCAAACTCGACGAGGAGGAACACACCGACGGTGTGCGATTGCGTTGGGCGGCGAACAATCGGACCGGAACCGAGCGGGACCATCCCGGCAAGGGACAGCCATGACGGACTCCGTGTTCGACAAGATCCTCGTCGCGGTCGATGACTCACCTGCAGCATTGGCCGCAGTGCGCAGCGCAATCGACCTCGCGTCGCGGACCGGCGCGCGCATTCGCTTCGTCCACGTCATCAGCAACGGCGAACTCGTCCGAGCTCTGTCCAGGATGGGCCGCGACAGCGAGCTGGCGACCAGACGCAGCAAGGCTGCGGCATCACTACTTCGCCATGTCGGTGCCCAGGCCGAGCGCGCGGGCGTCCGAGCCGAGGCAACCAGCCTCAACGGTGATCCAGCCGCACTTCTGCTCGAGGAGACAAGTGAGTGGGGAGGCGACCTCATTGTCATCGGCCGATCCGACGTACGGGGAGCCGGGCGCCCCTACGTCGGCACGGTCACCCGCAAGGTTCTCGAGTTGGCCGAAGTCCCGGTCCTGATCGTCCCGCGACCGCGGTAGTGCCCGCACGTCGGCCGAAGTCGACTCGGCTCAGACGATGTCGCGGGTGCGGGTGCGCCACCAGCCCAGGCCGCAGATCAGCGCGGTCCAGCCGAGCAGCCCCAGCGGCGCCGCCGGCCACGTCACGGCCGGGTCGACCTCCTCGGGCAGGTCGATGACCGTGAAGACCGTGTACCAGGTGAGCTGCCCGGGCAGCAGCCGGGCGAGGGCGCCCGCCCCGAGGCCGTCGAGGATCAGCGAGACGATCAGCTCCCCGAACGGGATCCAGGCGGTGATCGCCAGGACGCTGCCGGCCGTCGACCCGGTGAGCAGGCCGAGCCCGGCGCCCATGAGGGCCCAGAGCATCGCGGCGAACAGGCCGGCGCCGAGGACCGCGGCGACACTGCCCGCACCCGAGCCGTCGCCGGCGAGACCACCGCCGAACATCAGGATGGTCAGCATCGACACGGCCTCGACCACCACGCAGTACAGCAGCCCGAACGCGACCGCCGTCGTCAGCTTGGCGGCGATCACCCCGTCGCGGCCGCGGGTGGTCAGGAAGCTGGTGACGATGGTGCGGTGCTGGAACTCGCTGCCCGTGTTGACCACCCCGAACAGCGCCGCGAACAGGAACACCAGCGCGAGCGCGACGCTCACCCCGATCGCGGCGGCGGCGGTCTCGGCGAAGCTCTCGCCGACGAGGCTCTCGAGCGTGCCGAGGATCGGCAGGGTCAGCGCACCGGAGAACAGGCCCACCACCACCGGGGCGATGCCGAGGATCCACCAGTAGCGCAGGCCCAGGACCTTGCGGAACTCGGCCGTCAGCAACGCGGTCATCGGGGTCCCTCCCAGCCGGTCGGCGGATGCGGTTGCCCGGGCGGGAACGGCCCGGGCGGCGGGAACTGTCCCGGATACGGCGGCTGCTGCGGGGGCGTCGACCCCTGCATGCCCCACCCCGGCGCGGCCCCCGCGTACTGTCCAGCCGTCATCGCCAGGAACACCTGTTCGAGGTCGGCGTGTTCGACGCTCGTCCCGAACACGGTCACGCCGTGCCCGGTGGCGAGCGCGACGACGCGCTCGGGCTCCACCCCCACGATCGCAAGCCGGCCGTCCGGCTGCACCTGCGCGTCGGTGTGGCCCGCCGCGGCCAGCGCCGTCGCCAGGCGGGCCGGGTCGGAAGCGGCGACGAGGACCCGCGCGCGGTGCGCGTGCCGCAGGTCCGCCGTCGTGCCCTGGTGCACGAGCATGCCGCGGCTGATGATCACCAGATGGTCGGCCGTCTGCTCGACCTCCCGCAGGATGTGGCTCGAGATCAGCACGGTGCCCCCCGAACGCGCGTAGCCGAGCAGGAAGTCGCGCAGCCAGGCCATGCCTTCGGGGTCCAGGCCGTTCGCCGGTTCGTCGAGCACGAGGTAGCGCGGTTCGCCGAGCAGCGCGGTGGCCAGGGCCAGCCGCTGCCGCATGCCGAGAGAGAACTCGCCGATCCGCCGTCGGGCGGCCGCGCCGAGCCCGACCAGGTCGAGAACGCGCCGCACCCGGTTCGCCGGCGCGCCGATCGCGGCGGCGTACACCTCGAGATGGGTTCCGGCGGTGTGCTTGGGATGGAAGCTCTGCGCGTCCAGCACCGCGCCGACCACCCGCGCCGGCTGCGGCAGCGAGGTGAAGGGCATCCCGTCGACGAGTGCGACCCCGGCCGTCGGGCGCACGAGGCCGAGCAGCATCCGCAGGGTCGTCGTCTTCCCGGAGCCGTTCGGTCCGAGGAAGCCCGTGATCGATCCCGGCGGGACGGAGAACGACAGGTCGGACACCGCCGGCACGTTGCGAAAGGTCTTGCTCAGCCCCTGCACGGCGATGCCCGCCGGCGGCGCGGCCGCGTTCGCGTACCCGGCGCCGGCGACCGGCCCCGTCGGGAACGGCGCTGTCATCGATACCCTCCCTGGTGTGGGCCCCTGCTCGGACCCCGCGAGCCTACGTGCCCGGCGTGGCGGGCCGGGAGAAGGACCGGTCGAGGAACGGCAGCACCAGTCCGAGGAATTCGCTCGGGGCGTCGAGCTGCGGGCAGTGCCCGGCGTCCGGAATGATCGCGACCCGTCGCCGGGCCCCGGTGTTCACCCGGCCCGCGGCGCGCGCCGGGGTGATCAGATCCCGCTCGCCCCACACGAGCAGTGCCGGCACGGTCAGGGAGTTCACCATCTCGGGAATCGGCAGCCGGCTCAGTTCGGGGATCACGGCCCGGCCGACGGCCAGCAGGGTCTCGATGCTGCGCCGCGTCGCGTAGTTCGCCGCGAACGCGGTGCGCGTATCGACGCCCAGGCGGTCCGGGCGGTGCAGCGCCGCGCGGGTGTAGAGGGTGGCGACGGCGATCTGCACGAGCGCCGGGGGCACGGGCCGGGACAGCGCGCGCGACACCATGTCCAGCGGCAGCCGCGCTCCGCCCAGCCAACTGCGCGGTATGCCGGCCATCCCCGGCATGTCGGCGAGTACGACGCCGTCCACCCGGTGCGGATACGTCGACGCGAACGCCAGCGACGTCACCGCTCCCAGCGAATTGCCGATCAGCGCAACCGGATCCCGGCAGTCGGCGATCACGTCGGCGACGGTGTCGACGTAGTGGTCCAGTACGGGCGCCCGCCAGTGCCCCGCACTCCGGCCGAACCCCGGCAGGTCGACGGTCAGGACCCGGTGGCGCTCGGCCAGGGCCGGGGCCACCTTGCACCAGGTGCCCCCGTGGTCGGAGTATCCGTGCAGGAGGACGACCGTGCGCGGGCCGGATCCGCTCTAGCGCACGAACACCGTGCCGGCGGACATCTCACCAGCCGGTCAGGGGAGAGGACAGCGCCTGCCAGTTCGGATCGCCGTCCGGCCCGGTGGCCGGTCCGGCGAGCGGCGGACGCTTCGCCGGCCACTGCGCCGGCGGCGGGCCGAACGCGTCGCGCGCGTTCGCGATGACCCGCTTGCCCAGCGCGCGGTTGCCCGCGCCGCCGATCGCGGCACCGATCCCGGCCGGCACCAGCTTGCCGAACACGAGGGCGCTGCGCTTGGCGAGGTACTTGCGGACGAACGTCCGCGCGAGCGACTTGTTCACGGACCTCAGCTGGGCGCCGGGGATCTTGCCGGTGATCGCCGACGTCCACGTCTTCGCGGTCGTGCCAGTGGCCCGCTCGACGATCTCCATCCCTGCCTCGCCCAGTGCCACGGCGAGCACCAGGGCGCGGCGCTGCTCGTGCTCGTGCGGTTCGATCCCGTGCACCGCCGCCACCGCAAGCGTCAGGAGCGCGGCCGCCTCGAGGAAGAACGCGGTTTCGGCGCCGACCGCGGCGATCGATGCGAGCGTGCCGATGCCGGGAACGGTCGCGGCGGCGCCCGCCGCCGTGCCGCTGCCGGTCACTCCGTTGAGGAAGATCTTCTCCAGGCGCCCGATGATCTGCTCCGGGGTCTCGCCGGGATGCGCGCGCCGCGTCAGTTCGACGTAGCGCGCCACCGCGGGCGCCTGCAGCCTGCTGCCGTTGTCCAGGAGCGTGACGAGATACTTCTCCACGCGTCCCACCCTGTCGGTCATCGTTCCGTCCTCGATCCTCCCGGCCCTCCCGGGCCTGCATGCACCGCCGTGCGTTCCACGGCCGCTCACCCTGTGTACCCCGTGGGCGTGTCGTCTATCCGTGTTTACCCTGGGACCGTGAGCGGCATCTCGGACGGTGCCCGGCGGCGGCCCGCGCCGTCGCTGCGTCCCTACGTGCGCGGTTACGACGGGTACCGGCTGACGGGATTCGCACCCGGCACCCACCTCGGCCTGCCGTCGCCGGACCTGACCGTCGTGCTCACGATCGGCGCCCCCCTCGAACTCGCGCGGGCCGCCGCGCCGGGCCAGGGTCCCGGCCGGTTCGGTGCGCTCGCGAGCGGGCTGGCCACCACCGCCGTCACCATCGCCCACGACGGCAACCAGCACGGCATTCAGCTCGCGCTCACCCCGGCGGGAGCCCGCGTGCTGCTGGGCGTGCCCGCCGGTGCGCTCGGCGCCTGGGTCGTCGACCTCGAGGACGTGCTCGGTGCCGCCGCCCGCGAACTCGGGGAACGGATCGCCGCCACCGAGGGGTGGGAGAGCCGGTTCCGGGTCCTCGACGAGGTGCTCGGCCGACGGCTCGCCACCGAGCGCGGCGAGATCGATCCGCACCTGCGCCACGCGTGGCGCAGGCTGCAGGACCCCTGTGCCCCCGGTCTGCGGGTCACCGATCTGGCGGATGAGATCGGTTGGAGCCGAAGGCATCTGAACGCGCGATTCACCGCCGAGTTCGGGGTCGGGCCCAAGGAGGCGGCGCGGGTGGTCCGGTTCGACCGGTCCCGCCGGCTGCTGCGCCGCCCCGGACCCCACGTGCTCGCCGACGTGGCCGCCCGGTCCGGGTTCTACGATCAGGCCCACCTCGCGCGGGAATGGCGCGCGATTGCCGGAGTTCCGCCGTCACGCTGGCTGCGCGACGAGCAGTTCCCAATCGTCCAAGACGGGGACCCGGCCGTCGACGAACACTGGCAGACATGACCACGACAGCACTCACCACAACCGTGTGGCCCTGCCTCTCCTACACCGATGCCCGGGCGGCGATCCGCTTCCTCGTCGACGCGTTCGGCTTCACCGAGAACGCCGTCTACGGCGACGGCGAGCGCGTCGACCACGCCGAGCTGAGATGGCCGCACGGCGGCGGCGTCATGCTCGGCTCGGCCGGTCGGGGCGGCCCGATCGAGACGCCCGCCGGCACCGGCTGCATCTATCTCGTCGCCCCCGATGCCGCCGCCGTCGACGCGCTGCACGAACGCGCCGTGGTCGAGGGCGCCACGGTCGTCGTCGGCCTGCACGACACCGACTACGGCTCGCACGACTTCACCTGCCGGGACCCGCAGGGGGTGTACTGGAGCTTCGGAACCTATCCGGGCGCGTGAGTCACGCGCCGTGACCGGCCGGCACCGCCTCCTGCGCCCGCGGCGGGGGCGGTGGCGTGCCGTCGCCGAACGGCTTGCCGCCCAGCTCTTCCCGGCCGTGCGGTGTCAGCCATCCGCTCAGGTCGGGGCCCTTCGGCACGATCTGCGTCGGATTGATGTCGGTGTGCACGATGTAGTAGTGGTCCTTGATCTGCGCGAAGTCGATCGTGTCGCCGAAGCCGGGCGTCTGGAACAGGTCCCGGGCGTACCCCCACAGCGCCGGCATCGACGACAGCAGACCCCGGTTGCACTTGAAGTGCCCGTGGTAGACGGCGTCGAAGCGGGCCAGCGTGGTGAACAGCCGCACGTCCGTCTCGGTGATCGTCTCGCCCACCAGGTACCGGCGGGTGCTCAGCCGTTCCTCGAGCCAGTCCAGCCGCGCGAACAGCCGGTCGAAGGCGCGGTCGTACGCGCGCTGCGACCCGGCGAACCCGCACCGGTACACGCCGTTGTTGACGTCCTGGTAGACGAGCTGGGCCACCTCGTCGATCTCGTCGCGCAACGGCTCCGGGTAGAGGTCGGGGGCGCCGTCGCGGTGCAGCGCCGTCCACTCCGTGGAGAAGTCCAGGGTGATCTGGGCGTAATCGTTGGTGACCACCCGGCCGGTGGGCACCTCCACGACGGCCGGGACCGTGATGCCCCGCGGGTACTCGGGGTCCCGGGCGAAGTACGCGTCCTGCAACCGCGGGATTCGCAGCACCGGATCCACCCCGCCCGGGTCGAGATCGAAGGTCCAGCTGCGCTCGTCGTGCGTGGGCCCGCACAACCCCAGCGACAGCGCGTCCTCGAGCCCCAGCAGCCGGCGCACGATGAGCGTGCGGTTCGCCCACGGGCAGGCGCGGGCGGCGATCAGCCGGTACCGGCCCGCCTCCACCGGATAGCCGTCGCGCCCGTCGGCGGTGATGCGCGTGGTGATGTAGTGCGTGTCGCGGCTGTACTCGGCGCCGGGCGTGACGTACCCGTCCGCGTCGCCTCCGGAGTGCTCGTTCACAGGGCTCCCTTCGCTCGGTGCGGCCCGTTCAGACGCTAGCCGGTACGGCCACCGAGGTATGGGTTCCCAGTTCGGCGTATCCCAGCACCGCGGCCAAGCCGCGGCCCGCGGTGTTGTCGCGCCGGGCCCGCCACTGCGGGATCAGCCCGGCGTCGAGCGCGTCGTGCGTCGCGAGCGTCGCGACGGTCGCCGCCAGACCGATCCGGCGGTGCTCCGGAACGGTCAGCGCGGTCACGTCCGCCAGGATCGACTGCACCTCCCTGTACACAGCCCCCGACAGCGGCCGGTGGTCGTCGTCGAGCAGCACGAACGACGAGGCCTCCCCGTTCACGTTCTCGAGTCCCGCCTCGGTCGCGTCGTCGGGCGGGCAGCGCCGCAACAGCTCCGCCAGATCGTCGACCTCGTGGGAGATCAGCGGATCGCGGACCCGCGTCGCGTCGACCCAGTCGGGGCAGTAGTTCAGCGCGTGGCTGCGCACCGCGCGGCCGCGCGTCAGGTCGAGCAACGCCGACGCGTCCAGCTCCGCATCGGGCACCGCCGCGACGGCCTCGACCGCCCAGCCCGGACCCACCACCGCGGTGGTCTCACCGAGGCGCAACACCCGGACCAGCGCGGACGCGTCGTCCACCCGTGTCACCCGCCCCGGGGCGGCGAGCGCTCCGTCGTCGAGCCCGAGTTCGCGGCACCAGGCCAGCCGCACGATGTCCAGGAGATGTCCGTCCACGGCGCTACCGTAGACGCCTACGAGCGGAGGACGTGCGGGTGGAGACCGAGACAAATCCGTGGCCGGCGTTGTGGGCGCTGTGCCTCGGGTTCTTCATGATCCTGGTGGACAGCACCATCGTGGCGGTCGCCAACCCGGCAATCATGCGGGCGCTGGATACCGACATCAACAACGTCGTGTGGGTCACCAGCGCCTACCTGCTGGCGTACGCGGTGCCGCTGCTGGTCACCGGCCGCCTCGGCGACCGGTTCGGCCCGAAGCGCGTCTACCTGGCGGGGCTGGTGCTGTTCACTGCGGCGTCGCTGTGGTGCGGGTTGTCCGGCACCGTCGCCGCCCTCGTCGTCGCCCGGGTGTTCCAGGGCCTCGGCGCGGCGCTGATGACCCCGCAGACGATGGCGATCATCACCCGCACCTTCCCGCCCGACCGGCGAGGCACCGCGATGGGCCTGTGGGGCGCGGTGGCGGGTGTCGCGACCCTCGTGGGCCCGCTGGCCGGCGGTCTCCTCGTCGACAGCCTCGGCTGGGAATGGATCTTCTTCGTGAACGTGCCGGTCGGGATCGTGGGTTTCGTCCTCGCCGCGCGGCTGGTCCCGGCGCTGCCCACCCACCCGCACCGGTTCGACCTCCTCGGAGTGCTGCTCAGCGGCGCGGGCATGTTCTGTCTCGTGTTCGGGATCCAGGAGGGCAACTCCTACGACTGGTCCACTCCCGTGTGGGTGCTGATCGCCGCCGGGGTGGCGCTGCTGGCGGTGTTCGTGTGGTACCAGTCCCGGGGACGCGGGGAGCCGCTCGTTCCGCTCGGCCTGTTCCGCGACCGCAACTTCTCGCTGGCCAACATCGGCATCGCCACGATGGGCTTCTCGGTCACCGCGATGGTGCTGCCGCTGATGTTCTACGCCCAGGGTGTGCGCGGCTGGACACCCACGGAGTCGGCGTTGCTGATGGCCCCGATGGCGGTCCTCACCGGCCTGCTCGCACCGATGATCGGGCGGCTCGTGGACCGGACCCATCCGCGCTACATCGCCGGCACCGGATTCGCGCTGCTCGCCGTGTCGCTGACGTGGCTGGCCGCGGTGATGACGCCCGACTCGCCGGTGTGGCAGCTACTGCTGCCGATCGCCCTCATGGGCGCCGCGATGGCCGGCATCTGGTCGCCGCTGGCGGCCACCGCGACGCACGGCCTGCCGCCGCATCAGGTGGGGGCCGGGTCGGGGGTCTACAACACCACCCGGCAGGTCGGTGCCGTCCTGGGCAGCGCCGCCGTGGGTGCGCTCATCACGTCCCGCCTCGCGGTGCAGGGGTTGTCCGGAGGCGGTGCGAACGAGGGTGGTGGGACGACGGCCCTGCCCGAGCCGGTGCGCGCGCCGTTCGCCACCGCCATGGCCGAGTCGACGCTGCTGCCCGCCGCGGTCCTGCTCGTCGGCTTCGCCGCGGCGCTGTTCTTCGTGCAGCCCGCGCGCATCGAGCCGGCGCCGAGGCCACCCCTCGAGGAGCGCCGCACGCTCGCCTAGTGTGGCGCGCATGACGCAGACCACACATCCCACCCGCCTCGAGCGCCACACCACCGCGGCCGGTGCCGAGGTCGCCGTGCTGACCGTCGCGCACGGCAAGCTGAACCTGTTCGACCAGGCCCTGTTCGACGCCGTGATCGCCGACACCGCCGCGCTGGTGGCGGCGCCTCCGCGCGCGGTACTGATCCGCGCGGAGGGCAAGGTCGTCTCCGGCGGAGTGGACGTCCACCTGTTCGACGGCCTCGACGCCGGGCAGGGCGCGCAGCTGTGGCAGGACCTGTTCGCGCAGATCATTCATCCGCTCGAGGCCCTGCCGTGCCCCGTGGTCTTCGCTGCGCACGGGCTCACCCTCACCGCGGCGTTCGAGATCTCCCTCGCCTGCGACATCGTCCTCGCGGCGCCGGGCGCGAAGTTCGGACTGGTGGAGACCGTCGTCGGCCTGACTCCCTCGATGGGCGGGCCACAGCGGCTGGCCGAGCGTGCCGGTTCCGGCCGCGCTCGCGAACTGGTGATGACCGGCGACCTCTACGATGCCGAGACGCTGCGGTCGTGGGGCGTGGTCAACGCGGTCCACGACGACGTGGACTCCGCCGCGCGCGCCCTGGCGGACCGGCTCGCCGACGGCCCCACCCGCGCCCACGACGCCACCAAGCAGATCATCGGCGCGTGGCGGTCCGGTGGCGTCGCGCACGCGGACTCGGAGACCCCGGAGGTCTCCGGCGCGTTGTTCGACACCGACGACCTGAAGGGTGCCGTGCGCAGCTTCCTCACCGTCGGCCCGGGGAAGGCGTCGTACACCGGAAGGTGAGCCGATCCCGCCCCCAACTGTGACCCGCGCCATATAGTGCAGGCACACGACGAGGCGGAGGTGACGATGTCGGTGGCGGTGGTCCGGGTTTCGTGCGCAGCCGGGTGGTTCCGTGACGAGCGTGTCAGTCGCCGACTGGACGGTGTTCTGCGGTACGAGGACCTCGAGCCGTGCCTGGCCGAGCTGCTCGACCGCAGCGCGCTGCGGCACTCGGCCCGCATCGCGGCCGTCGACCGGGCCGGCAACGCACTCACCTACGGGCAGATGTGGTCGTCGGCGGCCCGCGTGGCCGGTGGCCTGCTCGATCAGGGCGTGGGCCCGGCCGACCGGGTGGTCGTCCACTATCCGAACGGGTTCCGCTGGCTGTACGCGTTTCTCGGGGTGGTCCTCGCCGGTGGGGTGCCGGTGCTGCCGGATCCGACCTGCAGCGATCCGGAACTCGGGTGGATCGCCGAGGACAGCGGCGCCGTACTGACCCTCGACGGAGACCTGCCCGACGGGGTGGCGTTCCTGGACGAGGGCGCCGCGCCGGACGAGCTCGCGGTGCTGTACTACGTGCGCAAACGCGGCGGAGGACTGCACGGGGTGGAGCTGACCAACGAGAACGTCCTCTCCACGATCGAGGCCGTGGTGCACGCGATGGACCTGACCGCGGAGGGGGCGCGCACGGTGCTCACCGCACCGCTGTCCACGGCGGCGGGCAGCGCCGTGCAACTGTTGCCCACTCTGGCGGCCGGCGGCACCGTCGTCGCCGCCGGGGCCCGGGGGGTGCGGGTGCCGTGGCGGCACCTGCGCGCGTCGTTCCCCGCGGCGCGGTGCGTACGCGGGTGGGGGGTGGCCGAGACTGGTGGCATCGGGCTGCTGCTGCCCACCGACCAGCGGGCCGCGCACCCGCGCAGCGTCGGAGTTCCGTTCGGCGGCATGGAGGTCGCCCTCCTCGGTCCGGCCGCCGATCAAGGCGTCGGCGAACTGCTGTGCCGCGGTCCCAGCGTCGCGCGCCGCTACTGGAACGACCCGGATTCGACCGCCGAGACCTTCGACGACGGCTGGTTCCACACCGGCGACCAGGTGCACATCGACGGGGACGGCTTCGTCACGCCCGTCGCCGTCCGGGTGTCGTGACACGGCGGTACGGCCGGTCCGCCGCCGGGTTCGGTTGCGGTATAAGCGAATGAACCGCGGTACGCGCGGTCGGCAACCGAATCCTGTGAAAGGTGTGCGCGCATGTCCGACGAGGTCCTGCTCGAGCGTCGTGGTCGAATCCTGGTGATCACCATCAACCGGCCCGCGGCCCGCAATGCCGTCAACGCGGCCGTCAGCCACGGTCTCGCCGCCGCCGTCGACGAACTCGACGCCGATCCCGACCTGTCCGTGGGCGTGCTCACCGGTGCGGGTGGCAACTTCTGTGCCGGCATGGACCTCAAGGCGTTCGTCGCCGGGGAGAACGTCGCGGTGCCGGGCAAGGGTCTCGGCTTCACCGAGGCGCCGCCGCGCAAGCCGATCATCGCCGCCGTCGAGGGCTTCGCGCTGGCCGGCGGCACCGAACTCGTCCTCGCCACGGATCTCGTGGTCGCCGCCGCGGACGCCAGGTTCGGCATCCCGGAGGTCAAGCGCGGACTCGTCGCCGCGGGCGGCGGCCTGCTGCGCCTGCCCACCCGGATTCCGTACCAGAAGGCGATGGAACTGGCGCTCACCGGCGACGCGTTCACCGCCGAGGAGGCCCACGGCTACGGCTTCGTCAACGTGCTCACCGAGCCGGGCAGCGCGCTGGAGGGCGCCCTGGCCCTCGCCGAACGGATCACGGCCAACGGCCCGCTCGCCGTGGCGACCACCAAGGAGGTCATCGCAAAGGCCGCCGACTGGCCGGCGGACGAGGCCTTCGACAGGCAGCGCGAGATCGTCGGCCCGGTGTTCGTGTCGGAGGACGCCCGCGAGGGCGCGACGGCGTTCGCGGAGAAGCGTTCCCCGGTCTGGAAGGGACGCTGACGACCCGCGTCCCTTCCGCACGGCCGCGGAAGGGACGCGTCGACGAAGGAGGATCGTGCTCGCCGAACTGCACGTCCACATCGAGGGCACCCTCGAACCGGAACTGATCTTCGCTCTCGCAGAGCGCAACCGCGTCGTGCTCCCGTACGCCGACCTCGCCGAACTGCGCAGCCGGTACGAGTTCACCGATCTGCAGTCCTTCCTCGACCTGTACTACGCGAACATGCGGGTGCTGCAGACGGCCGAGGACTTCGCCGATCTCGCGCGGGCGTACCTGCGCCGGGCGGCGCGGGCCGGCGTGACGCGGGCCGAGTTCTTCTTCGACCCGCAGGCGCACACGAGCCGCGGTGTGCCGCTGACAGAGGTGGTCGAGGGCCTCGCGGACGCCGTCGCGGCGGGCCGGCGAGAATTCGGCGTCGATGCGGCGATGATCGCCTCCGTCGTGCGGGACCGGCCCGTGCACGAGGCCGAGGAGGTGTTCGGGGAACTGCTGCGCCTGTCGGCTCCGATCATCGGGCTGGGCCTGGACTCTGCGGAGGTGGGCTATCCGCCGTCGCTGTTCGAGGACGTGTTCGCCCGCGCCCGCGCCGAGGGCCTGCACGCGGTCGCCCATGCGGGCGAGGAGGGCCCGCCCGAATACGTGTGGCAGGCACTGGATCTGCTCGGGGCCGAGCGCATCGACCACGGCATCCGCTCCCTCGAGGACCCCCTCCTGGTCACGCGCCTCGTGGACGAGCAGATTCCGCTCACGGTCTGTCCGCTGTCCAACGTCCGTTTGCGCGTGGTGGATTCGCTCGAACGGCATCCGCTGCCGCGCATGCTCGAGGCGGGTCTGCTGGTGACCGTCAACTCCGACGATCCGGCGTACTTCGGCGGGTACGTCGACGACACGTTCGCGGCACTGCGCGATCGGCTCGGGCTCACCTCCGAGCAGCGGGAGACGTTGGCGCGCAATTCGATCGCGGCGTCGTTCGGCTAGCCCGCGGCCTACGGGCCGAGCACGCGGTCCAGGTACGGGTTGGCGAAGGTGCGCTGGGGGTCGACGCGGTCGCGGACGGCGAGGAAGTCGTCGAAGCGCGGGTACGTCGGGCGCAGGTCGGCCGCGGTGCGGCCGTGCATCTTGCCCCAGTGCGGCCGCCCGTCCACGGCGCGGGCGATCGCCTCGACCGCATCGAAGTACGCCTGATGCTCGCGCCGGTGGTACTGGTGCACGGCGAGGTACGCGCTGTCGCGGCCGTGTGCCGTCGACAGCCACACGTCGTCGGCGGCGGCGAAGCGTACCTCCACGGGAAAGGCGACACGGAAGTTGTTGCGGGAGAGCCACGCATCGATCTCGGTGAGCACGTCGGTCACGGAGTCGACGGGTACGGCGTACTCCATCTCCCGGAACCGGACCCGGCGCGGGGAGGCGAAGACGCGATAGCTGCGGTCGACGAACTCCCGCGGCGACAGCGTCCGGGCGGCGAACGCGTTGAGCCGCGGGATGATCGAGGGGGCGCGGGTCGCGACGCGCTGGACGATTTCGAACATGCCGTTGGCGAGCACCTCGTCGTCGACGAAACCGCGCACCCGGCCCACCGGGGCGCCGGGCGCGTCGGCGGTCAGCCGGGTGTTGCGCTTGGTGAGTGCCCGGTCGGTGTGCGGGAACCAGTAGAACTCGAAGTGGTCGACGGCGAGCCGGTCGCGCTCGAGTACGGCGAGGGTGTCGTGCAGCGTGCCGGGCGCTTCCGCGGCGTGCAGCGCGAAGGCGGGTACGCACTCGAGGGTGATGGTGGCGAGGATGCCGACGGCGCCGAGGCCGAGCCGGGCGGCCTCGAAGAGTTCCGGGTGGTCGTCGGGGGAGCAGTGCACGACGGAGCCGTCCGCGAGCACCACGGTGGCCGCACGGGCGACGGTGGCGAGGCCCCCGAATCGCGCGCCCGTGCCGTGGGTGCCGGTGGACATCGCGCCGGCGAGCGACTGCACGTCGATGTCCCCGAGGTTGGGCACGGCCAGACCGTGACCCCACAGGAGCCGGTTGAGGTCCCGCAGCCGGGTGCCGGCCCGCGCGGTGACGAGTGCCCCGGCGGAGGTGGGCCGGACGTCCTCGATGCCGGTGAACCGGTCGAGGGAGACGAGTACGCCGTCGGTGACGGCGACGCCGCTGAACGAGTGCCCTGCCCCGGCCGCCTTGACGCGCAGCCCCCGCTCGGATGCGCGTGCGACGACGACGGCGATCTCGTCCAGGGATTCCGGTGTCTCGTACGCGTGCGGTATCGCGGATTCGGTGCGTGCCCAGTTGCGCCAGGTGGCTGCGGGACGGTCGGTCGCCATGGGGTAATCATCGACTTGGACGACCGTCCAGGTCAATAGCGGCCGACGGATCCGGGCCGGGTTCTACGATCGGAGGCATGCTGAACCGGTTGCCGGCGGACCAACGTCGAGCCCAACTCGTCGAATCCGCCCTCGCGCTGGCCGAGGGCGGCGGCCTCGGGGCCGTCACCGTGCGGGCCGTCGCCGAGCACGCCGGCGTATCGCTCGGGGTGGTGCACTACTGCTTCGAGAGCAAGGAAGCCCTCGTCGCCGCGATGGGGGAGACCCTGGTGCTCCAGCTCAGCCAGGCGTTGCGCACCGCCTTCACCCTCCCGCAGGACGGGCCCGACCCGCAGGGCCCGCGGGGGCTGCGGCAGCTGCTCTACCTGGGGATCAACGCGATGTGGCCGACGATCGAGGCGACCGCCGACCGTCAGCTGCTCACCTACGAGATCACCACCTATTCGCTGCGCCACCGGGCCGCCGGCGAGCCGCTCGGCGGCAACATCGCCACCGAGCAGTACCGCATCATGGACGTCGAGGCCCAGGCCTTCCTCGAGGAGTGCGCCGCCCGCACCGGCACCGAATGGGTCGAGCCGGTCTCGACCGTCGCCCGCCTGGCGCTGGCCATGCTCGACGGCCTGGTCCTGCGGTGGCTCGTGGATCGTGACAGCGACGCCATCGTCACCGAACTCGACGACATCGCCGCGATCGTTGCCGGCCGGGCCGTGGAAACGACCTGAACCTGGACACAGGTCCAACTCGGTGCTTGACTGGCCGCGACGACCCGACCTGCCGTGGATTGGACCCCCGCCGTGACCCACCCCCTCGACCGGCTCCACGACGCGACGGCCGACCTGGACCCGCCGCTCGCGGCCGTCGACCTCCCCACGCTCCGACGCAACGCCGCCGACCTCGTCCGTCGCGCCGGGGGCACCCCCGTGCGGGTGGCGAGCAAGTCCGTCCGGTGCCGCGCGGTCCTCGAGGAGGTGCTCGGCACCGGCCTCACCGCCGGCGGCGGCTTCCGCGGGATCATGGCGTACTCGCTGCGCGAAGCGCTCTGGCTGGTCGAGCGCGGCGCCCGCGACGTGCTTCTCGGCTACCCGACCGTCGACCGTGCCGCGCTCGCCGCACTCGCCGGCCGGCCGTACGCCCTCGACGCCGTCACCCTCATGGTCGACTCCGCCGCCCAGCTCGGCATCGTCCGCGACGCCCTCGGCACCGCCCGCGTGCGGCCCCGTGTGTGCCTCGACGTGGATGCGTCGCTGCGGCTCGGGCCGGTGCACCTCGGCGTACGTCGCTCGCCGCTGCGCACGCCCGACGAGGTGGCGCAGCTCGCCCGCTGCGCCACGACCGCGGGCTTCGCGGTCGTCGGAGTGATGTTCTACGAGGCGCAGATCGCCGGCCTGCCCGACACGTCGCTCGCGGTCCGCCTGATCAAGCGCCGGTCGGCCGCCGAGCTGGCCACCCGTCGCAGCGCCGTCGTCGGGGCCGTCGGTGCCGTCGTCGGTGACCTCGAGATCGTCAACGGCGGCGGCACGGGCTCGCTCGAGATCAGTTCCGCGGACCCGGTCGTCACCGAGGTCACCGCCGGCTCCGGCCTCTACGTGCCCACGTTGTTCGACCGATACCGGGCGTTCACGCCGCGGCCCGCGCTGTACTTCGCGCTGCCCACGGTGCGCCGGCCCAGCCCCACCATCGCCACGCTCTTCGGCGGCGGTTACATCGCGTCCGGCCCGGCGGGTCCGTCGCGGGTACCGCGGCCGGTGCGTCCCGCCGGACTGCGGCTGCTGCGCGCCGAGGGCGCCGGCGAGGTGCAGACCCCGGTCACCGGCCGCGCCGCCGAAGACCTGCCCGTCGGCGGCCGCGTGTGGCTGCGGCACGCCAAGGCGGGGGAGCTGTGCGAGCGGTTCGCGGAACTGCATCTCGTCGACGCCGGCGGCACCCGCGCCACCGTCCCCACCTATCGCGGCGAGGGGCACTGCTGGTGAACTACGCCGGTGCCGCGCTGTTGCACAACGCCTTCCAGTCCTGCTCCGTGCGATCGGCGTAGGCGGCGGACCACCGGGCCACCGCCTCGTCGAACACCGTCCCGCGGCCGAGGTACCCGGCGACGAACGCGCCGTCCGGGCTCTGGCTGTGGGCGCGGGCGAGCAGCGCTCCGCACAGCCGGCCGTACTGCTCCGACTGTGCGGGACTCAGCCGTTCCCACTGCACCGATCCCTTCATGTCCCGGAACTGACGCACATAGAAGTCCCGGCGCACGCCGTCGGCGCCGGGGACGCCGGTGATCCAGCCGAGGAGCGGATCCGAGTGGGCCTGCAGGATCCGCTGCGTCCCCACGACGCGGGCGCCGTGGCCGTGCGCGATGAGGTCGGCCTCGACCCGGTGCGAGGTCTCCCGGATCCCGCCGTGCGTCTCCAGCACCGACCGTCCGGCCTCCTTGACCTGGAGAAACAGCGGCTCGTCGGCCGGGCCGAGCAGCAGGACGAGGAAGCACCGGGTGCCCACGCTGCCCACCCCCACGATCCGCATCGCGAAATCCACGACGCGGTACTGGGAAAGCAGCAGCTGGGCATCCGCCCGCACCGTCGCGCGGTAGGACGCGACGATCCGCTCGAGGGCATCGAGTGACCCGATGTCGAGGTGGCGCACGATCGGGGGCTGGTCGACGATGCGCGGAACGCCGTCGGCCGTCGTGACCGTCAGCTTCCTCAGGACCTGTTCCGACGTGCGGCTGCGAGCCTTCTTCACGACGGCTCGTATCGCCTCCGGATTCCGCGACGCCTGCTCGATCTCTTCCGCGTCGACCTGGAAGTAGAACCGCTCGGTGGCCGTCAGTCCGGACAGGAACCGGATGGTCTCGCGGTACGAGCGCACCGTCGCGAGGGTCGCGTCGCGGCACTGCTGCTCGGTGCAGCCGGTGTGACGGCCGGCCAGCCACACCGAGGCGGCCAGCCGCTTGACGTCCCATTCCCACGGCGCCGGATACGCCTCGTCGAAGTCGTTGAGATCGAACAGGACCCGGCGCTCCGGCGAGGCGTACAGGCCGAAATTCGCCAGATGGGCGTCGCCCGAGGCCACCACGTGCGGTCCCGTCACCGGCTCGGTGGACAGGTCCGCCGCCATCGCGGCGGCGCTGCCGCGGTAGTAGGCGAACGGGGACTCCGTCATCCGCTCGTACCGGATCGGCACCAGTTCCGGCAGCCGGGTGTGGTTCTGCTGCTCGAAGATCGCCACGGGGTCGCGTTCGGGGCAACGGAATTCGCCGTGCGCACCGCGGGGCACGCGGGCGCGGGCGGCACGCCCCTCGGCTCGACTGCGCTCGGCGGCGGTGGTGGGTGTCATCCCGCGATTGTGCACCGGCGCACAATGACCGCATGCCCTTTTTCGACGGCAGCACCGGCCGTATCCACTACCGACACTGGCCCGTCGACGGCGCGGCGGCCGCCGTCGTCTTCGCCCACGGAATGCGTCAGCACACCGGCCACTACCACCGCTTCGCCGCGGGCCTGGCGGCGCACGGCATCGCGTTGTGGGGCATCGATCTCGCCGGGCACGGCCTGTCCGAGGGCAGCCCCGGTGAGCCGGGCGTCCTCGACGACCTGGCTGCGGACCTGCTGCGCGTCGCCGAGCTGGCGGAGCGTGCCGAGCCGGGGATGCCGCTGGTGGTGATGGGGCATTCGCTCGGCGCGGCGACCGCTCTCACGCTGCTGCGCACCGACGCCGGCCGCTTCCGCGGCGCCGTGCTGTGCGGGACGCCGCGCTCGGCGGCCGTGCCCGCGACGGCCGAGATCCTCGCGGGGGCGCGCATCCCGCTGCTCGCGGTGCACGGCGCCGACGACCGGCTGGCCCCGATCGACCCCGTACGGGCCTGGGCCCGGACGATCCCGGCCCTGGACCTGCGCGAGTACCCCGACGCGGGCCACGACCTGCTGCACGAACCGGTGCACCGCACGGTGACGCGTGACGTCGCCGAGTTCGTCCGGACCGTGACCGAAGTGCCGACCCCCCAACAACAGTGAGCGAATGTATCCCTCACTCGATCAGAGGAGATGAAGGATACATTCGCTCACCATGGGCGTGGCCCTACGAGTAGATGGCCTCGATCGCCGTGCCGTGCGCTTCGTGGATGACGTTGCGCTTGAGCTTGAGCGTCGGGGTCAGCTCGCCGGTCTCGATGGTGAAGTCCACCTCGAGGATCCGGTACTTCTTGATCTGCTCGGGGTTGGAGACCTTCTTGTTGCCCTCGGCCACCGCGGCATCGATCTCCGCGATCAGGTCGGGGTTCTTCAGCAGCTCGGACACCGGGGCGTCGGCCGGAATGCCGTGACGCTCCTTCCAGCCGGGCAGGGCCTCGGGATCGAGGGTGACCAGCGCGCCGATGAACGGCTTCGCGTCGCCGACGACGATGACCTGGCTGATCAGCGGGTGCGCCCGCAGAGCGTCCTCGAGCACGGCCGGGGCGACGTTCTTGCCGCCGGCGGTGACGATGAGCTCCTTCTTGCGGCCGGTGATGTGGACGAATCCGTCCTCGTCGATCTTGCCGATGTCACCGGTGTGGAACCACCCGTCGACGATCGATTCGGCGGTGGCCTTCTCGTTCTTCCAGTAGCCGCCGAACACCGCGGGGCCCTTGAGCAGCAGCTCGCCGTCCTCGGCGATCCGCGCGGCGTGCCCGTTGACCGGCCGGCCGACGCTGCCCACGCGCTGGTGCTCGGGGGTGTTGATGGTGACGCCACCGGTGGTCTCGGTCAGGCCGTAGCCCTCGAAGATCGGGATGCCGACGCCGCGGAAGAAGTGGCCCAGACGCGCGCCGAGGGCGGCGCCGCCGGAAACCGCCTGCTCGCACTCGCCACCGAGGGCCGCGCGCAACTTGCCGTACACCAGCTTGTCGAACACCGCGTGCTTGATCTTCAGGCCCAGACCGGGCCTGCCCTTGTCCAGCGCCTCGCTGTACGCGATGGCGGTGTCGGAGGCCTTCTCGAAGATCTTGCCCTTGCCGCCGTCGTACGCCTTCTGCTTGGCCGAGTTGTAGACCTTCTCGAACACGCGGGGCACCGACAGGATGAAGTTCGGCTTGAACTCGCCGAGCTGGTCGAGCAGCGTGGTCAGGTCGGAGGTGTGCGCCACGGTGACGCCGTGCTCGAACGCGCCGAACGAGATCTCGCGGGCGAACACGTGCGCGAGCGGCAGGAACAGCAGGGTCCGCTTGCCGCTCACCATGGAGTTCGGCAGGGCGAGCTTGACGGCCGCGGCCTCTGCCCACAGGTTGCTGTGGGTCAGCTGCACACCCTTCGGGCGGCCGGTGGTGCCCGAGGTGTAGATCAGGGTGGCAGGGGACTCGGCACGCACCTGGTGGCGCCGCTCCTCGAGCTGCTCGTCGGTGATCGCGGCGCCGCGCGCGATCAGTTCGTCGACGGCGCCCTTCGTGCCCGCTGCGCCCTCGATCTGCAGGACCTCGCGCAGGGCCGGCGCGGCCTCGGCCACGGCCGCGACCGTTCGCGCGTGGTCATCGTTCTCGACGACCAGCAGCGAGGTTCCCGAGTCCTCGAGGATCCACTGGGCCTGGTCGGCCGAGGAGGTCTCGTAGATCGCGACGGTGCAGCCCCCGGCGGCCCAGATCGCGTAGTCGATGAGGACCCATTCGTAGCGGGTGCTCGCCAGGATCGCGACCCGGTCGCCGAGTTCGATCCCGGAGGCCATCAGGCCCTTGGCCACCCCGCGGACCTGGGCGGCGAACTCGGCGGCGGTGACGCTGACCCACCGGCCGTCGACCCTGCGCTCGAACGGCACCCAGGTCGGCGACTCCTTCTCGTGCCGGAAGACGGCGTCCGCCATCGATGCGTCCTCGGGAATCGAGAACGACTGTGGCACGGCAAACTCTCTCACGGTGACCCCTCCATCAATTTTTCACTGGTGGATGTGCATTGCATCACACGAGGACGGAAAACGCAGCAACGGGGGTGCCCGATTTGTAGCCTTTTCGCTCTGACCTGTGAAGATACCTGTTAACGACGGACACGGACAATCGCCGCGGTCCGGCCGTGTGCGTGTTCAGGCGGGTTCGAGGAGGCGGGCGGCCTCGTCGTCGGAGAGTTGATGGAAGTCGTCGTACGCGGCGCCGACGCTGCCCAGGTCCGCGGGGGTGAACGGGCACACCACCTCGTCGGCCACCGCGCGCACGCGACGCGCCGCCTCCGGGGACGCCACGGGAACCGCCAGCACCACCCGTTCGGCACCGGACTCCCGAGCGGCCAGGCAGGCGACGGCGGCGGTCGCGCCGGTGGCCATGCCGTCGTCGACGAGGACGACCGTGCGTCCAGACAGCGACGTGCGCTCCTTGCCGCCACGCAGCAGCCGGGCGCGACGGTCGAGTTCGGTGCGTTCACGGGCCTCGATCCGTTCGATCGAGTCCTCGGCCACCCGGCCGATGCGGATGACGTCCTCGTTGAGCACGCGGAAGCCGCCCTCGGCAATGGCGCCCATCGCGAGTTCCGGCTGCCACGGCACCCCCAGCTTGCGGACGACGAGCACGTCGAGCGGGGCGTCGAGGGCGTGAGCCACCTCGCGGGCGACGGGGATGCCGCCGCGGGGGAGGGCGAGGACCACCGGGTTCGCGTCGCGCAGGTGAGCGACCGAGCGGGCCAGCCGCCGCCCGGCCTCCGGACGGCCGGAATAACGCATAGATCGAGTATGCGCCCGGCGGCGGGCGGCCCGGGCGGGTTTGCGTCCGGATCCGGGCCCGCTCAGGCGACGGTGTGCAGGGCTCAGGCGACGGTGTGCAGGGCTCGCGCGGGCCGCAGGGCGTCGAGGAGCGGCTGCCACGCGAGGGCGTCGCCGCCGCGTCGCTGCCATTCGTCGGCGAGGGTGGTGTCGTCCGTACCGGCGAGGTCGTCGACGGTGTCGACACCGTGCCGATACAGGACCTCGGCGGCCAGCTCGACGGTGTCGGCGGCGATGGGGGCCTCGTCGGGGCTGTAGCGGCGACGATAGTGGCCGACCTTGCCGGCCCACTGGGCGCTGCCGCCGGTCTCCTCGAAGGTGCGCAGGAGCGCGCGGATCCCGTCGCGGCCGGCGTCCGCGCCCTGGGCGGCCCGGTAGGCCCGGTAGCGATCGGTGACGATCCCGGGATCTACGCCTCGGGTGCGGTGCACTGCGTCGAGCAGGCGCAGGGCCAGGTTGTCGGCTGCGTCGGGCATCGGGGCCTCCCGGTGGTGACATGGCGCGGTGGAGCGGTTCCACAGGTGTATCGCCGATGACCGGGCGTGTGTTGCATCACAGACATCCTCGGCGTGTCTTCCTCCCCGTCACAGGGGGAGGAAGACACGCCCGGGGGCTATCCGAGCTCGCCGTGCAGGTATGCGGCGTAGGCCGGCAGGTCGAGCTGCCCGTGCCCGGACAGCCCGATCACGATCACCTCGGGCCCGGTCACGGTCCGCGCGTACTCGGCGGCCGCCGCGAGGGCGTGGGCCGACTCGGGGGCGGGCACGATGCCCTCGCTGCGGGCGAACTCGACGGCCGCCGCGAAGGCATCGGTCTGCGCGACGGCCGTGCCCTGCACGTACCCCAGTTCGACGGTGTGGCTCAGCAGCGGCGCCATGCCGTGGTAGCGCAGCCCGCCGGCGTGGATGGGGTCGGGGATGAAGTCCTGACCGAGGGTGTGCATCTTGAGCAGCGGGGTGAGGCCGACGATGTCGCCGTGGTCGTAGCGGTACTCGCCCTGCGTGATGGACGGGCACGCGGCCGGCTCGGCGGCCACCACCCGCGTCGTGGCGCGGCCGTGCAGCACCTCGCGCAGGAACGGGAACGACAGGCCGGCGAGGTTGGAGCCCCCGCCGGCGCAGCCGAACACGACGTCGGCCTGCTCCTCGCCGGCGGCGCGCAGCTGGTCGACGGCTTCGAGACCGATCACGGTCTGGTGCAGCACGACGTGGTTGAGCACACTGCCGAGCGCGTACCGGGCGGCGGGGTCGCCGGCGGCCACCTCCACGGCCTCGGACACGGCGATCCCCAGCGAGCCGGGGGTGTCCGGCTGTTCGGCGCGCACCTTGCGGCCGGACGCGGTGAGTTCCGACGGGCTCGAGTGCACGGTGCCGCCGTACACCTCGATGAGGTGCCGGCGGTACGGCTTGGACTCGTACGAGGCGCGCACCTGCCACACCTCGAGGTCGATGCCGAACTTGGCGCATGCGAACGACAGCGCGCTGCCCCACTGGCCGGCGCCGGTCTCGGTCGTCAGCTTCTTCACACCGTCGAGGGAGTTGTAATACGCCTGCGCCAGAGCCGAATTCGTCTTGTGGCTGCCCACCGGGCTCACGCCCTCGTACTTGACGTAGATGCGCGCGGGGGTGCCGAGTGCACGCTCGAAGGACCGGGCCCGCAGCAGCGGCGTGGTGCGGTAGGTCGCGTACGCCTCCCGGACGGGTTCGGGGATCGCGATGTCGGTCTCGGTGGACAGCTCCTGCTCGATCAGGCCGGCGGCGAACAGCGGTTCGAGGTCGGCGGCCGTGACCGGTTCCCCGGTGCCGGGATGCAGGTGCGGAGGCGGGGCGTCGGGCAGATCTCCCGCGATGTTGTACCAGTGGGTGGGAATGCTGACGAGCTCCGACACCGGAAGGTCCTTTCGTCTGTCGAGAGTGGAACCGGTTCAGTGTGCCTTCCGTCGCACGTGGCCCGTCCGGCGGAGGGCTCGCGGTGTCGACAGAAATATGTAGACCGGTCTATTATTTCGCCGTGACCACCAAGGGAGCACGCACGAAGGCGCGCATGATCGACACCACGCTGGAACTGATCCAGACCCGCGGCTACCACGGCACCGGCCTCGCCCGCATCACCGACGCCTCCGGTGCGCCCCGGGGCTCGGTGTACTTCCATTTCCCCGGCGGCAAGGACGAGCTCGTCGTGGCCGCGCTGGACCGGGTGGGCGCGGAGTTCACCGGCCTGCTCGAGGCCCTGCTGGCCGAGGGCCGGACCGCCGCCGAGATCGTCGCCGCGGTGTTCGACGATCTCGCCGCCCGGCTCGGGCGATCGGGGTTCGCGGCCGGCTGCGCCGTGGCCTCCGTCGCCGTCGACGCCGCCACCGACAACCCCGTTCTGCAGCAGAGCTGCGCCCGCGTCTACGAGTCGTGGCGGGTGGTCCTCGAGCGCGTGCTCGTACGCGACGGGATACCCGATGCCGCCAGGCTCGCCGGGGTGATCGTCAGCCTCGTCGAGGGCGCGACCACCGTCGCCCGTGCCCGGCACGACGTGGCCCCCCTGGTGGATGCCCGTGCCGTCGCGCTCGACCTCCTCGGAGCCGCGCGATGAGCGCCGCGGTGGTCTTCGGCGCGACCGGATTCATCGGCCGCGGCCTGATCCGGGAACTGCTCACCGACCCGGACGGCGACGACCTCGTCGTCGCGGCGGTGCGGACCGCGGAGTCGGGGGCGCGGCTGCGCGACCGGCTCGCGTCGGACGGGGTGCCGCTGGACCGGCTCTCGGTCCACGTGTTCGATCCGGCCTCCGCCGAGCTCGTCCTGGATCCCGTGGCGACGGACGTGCGCGACGTCTACAACCTCGCCGCCGCGTTCGCCTTCGGGATGACGGCCCGAGCGGCGCGTGAGGTGAATGTGGTGCTGGCCGAGAAGATCACCCGATTCGCGGCAGCCGCCGGCGCGCGCCGGCTGGTGCACGTCAGCGGCTACCGCGTCGCGGCGTACCCGGCCGTGCCGGCGCCGTGGCCGCGGCGGCACCGGCGCCGGATCTACCGGAGGTTCGGCGCGTACGAGGCGTCGAAGATCGAGGCCGACGCGGTGGTGCGTGCGCTCGCCGCGGAGCTCGGGGTCCCCCTCACGGTCGTCAACCCCGGGACGGTGATCGGCGACTCCCGGACCGGGGAGGCCGATCAGTACCTGGGTCTCGCGGAGCTGGTCGTGCAACTCGCCCGCGGTCAGCTGCGCGCCGTGCCCGGCTCGCCGCGCACCGTGCTGCCCGTCGTCACCATCGACCACCTCGCGCGCTTCCTGGCGCTGATGCCGTGCGACCCGGAGACGGCGGGGCAGGCCTACTGGGTCCTCGACGACGCCACGCCGCCGCTGCCCGAGCTGGTCGCGCTGGTCGCCGACGAACTCGGCGTGGCCCCGCCGCGCCGGCGGATACCCGTCGCCGCGCTGCGGGCGCTGCCGGCCCGCCTGACCGGGGCGGAGAAGGAGACCCTGAGTTTCCTCAGCGCCGACACGTACCCGACCGCGCCCGCCACCGCCCTCGCGCGCCGGCACGGGCTCGAGTACCCGCCGGTGCGGCCGGCGCTGCGGTTGTGGGCCCGCTATGTGGCGGCGACGGCACCGGATGCGGCGTCCGGATAGGGTGGTCGGGGACCCTTGTCCGGCGCTGTGGAAGGGCCATGGCCGTCCATCCGATAAACTGCAGGTCAAATGAGTGATACTGTGCAAGACCCCGAAGCCGACACCGCTACCCCCACGTTCGCCGATCTCGACATCGACGCCCGTGTGCTGCAAGCGCTTTCGGATGTGGGCTACGAGACCCCGTCGCCGATCCAGGCGGCCACCATCCCGCCGCTGCTGGAGGGGCGCGACGTCGTCGGTCTCGCGCAGACCGGCACCGGCAAGACCGCCGCGTTCGCGGTGCCGATCCTGTCGCGGATCGACACCTCGGTGAAGCGGCCCCAGGCACTGGTCCTGGCTCCCACCCGCGAGCTCGCCCTGCAGGTCGCGGAGGCTTTCGGCAAGTACTCGGCGCACATTCCGGGTCTGCACGTGCTGCCCATCTACGGTGGCCAGAGCTACGGCGTGCAGCTGTCCGGGCTGCGCCGGGGTGCGCACGTCGTCGTGGGCACCCCCGGACGTGTGATCGATCACCTCACCAAGGGCACCCTCGACATCTCCGAGCTCGAGTTCCTCGTGCTCGACGAGGCCGACGAGATGCTCACCATGGGCTTCCAGGAGGACGTCGAACGGATCCTCGCCGACACCCCGGAGAGCAAGCAGGTCGCGCTGTTCTCGGCGACCATGCCGGGCGCGATCCGCCGGTTGTCCAAGCAGTACCTGCACGACCCGGTCGAGATCACGGTCAAGTCGAAGACGACGACCTCGGCGAACATCACCCAGCGCTGGGTGCTCGTGTCGCACCAGCGCAAGCTCGACGCCCTGACCCGGATCCTCGAGGTCGAGCAGTTCGAGGCGATGATCCTCTTCGTCCGTACGAAGCAGGCCACCGAGGACCTCGCGGAGCGGCTGCGCGCCCGCGGCTTCTCCGCCGCCGCGATCAACGGCGACATCGTGCAGGCCCAGCGCGAACGCACCATCGGCCAGCTCAAGAGCGGCGCGCTCGACATCCTCGTCGCGACGGACGTGGCGGCCCGCGGTCTGGACGTCGACCGCATCAGCCACGTCGTGAACTACGACATCCCGCACGACACCGAGTCCTACGTGCACCGCATCGGCCGCACCGGCCGCGCCGGGCGCACCGGCGACGCCCTGCTGTTCGTCGCCCCCCGCGAGCGGCACCTGCTCAAGGCGATCGAGCGGGCCACCCGGCAGCCGCTCACCGAGATCCAGCTGCCGTCGGTGGAGGATGTCAACGCCCAGCGCGTCGAGAAGTTCAACGATTCGATCACCGAGGCGCTCGCGTCGGATCACCTGTCGTTGTTCCGCACGTTCGTCGAGGACTACGAGCGCGAGCACGACGTTCCCCTCGCCGACATCGCGGCGGCGCTGGCCGTGCTGTCCCGCGACGGGGAGTCCTTCCTCATGGAGGCCGAACCCGAGCCCGTGGCGCCGCCGCGGCGGGAACGCGAGCCGCGGGAGCGGCCCCCGCGCCGGTTCGACGACGACGGTGCGTCACGCGTCGGGCGCGACGGGCAGGAGATGGCCACCTACCGCATCGCCGTCGGTAAGCGGCACCGGGTGGTGCCCGGCGCGATCGTCGGCGCCATCGCCAACGAGGGCGGCCTGCGCCGCAGCGACTTCGGGCACATCAGCATCCGCCCGGACCACAGCCTCGTCGAGCTGCCGAAGGACCTGTCGCCGGAAACGCTCGAGGCGTTGCGCGGCACCCGCATCTCCGGGGTGCTCATCCAGTTGCAGCCCGACAGCGGCGCACCGTCGGGCCGGCCGTCGTCGACCTACCGTCAGCGCGACGACCGCGGCGAGCGCCGCCAGGGTGAGCGCAAGGAGTACGGCGGCAAGAAGGACTGGGGCGATCGCGGCGGCCGCAACAAGGACGTCGGTGGGCGCGGCGACCGGTTCGGCGACAAGCCGAACCGCGGATTCCGTGAACGCTCCGGCGAGCGCGGGCAGTCCGGTGGACACGGCTCGGGCGGCCACAGCGGCGGCTACCGCGGGCGCGACTAGCGCAGCGGCTGCGATCGCGCGCGCGACGGCGGCTACCGCGGGCGCGACCAACGCGCCCGCGGGGGCTCACATCTTCCCGTACCGCGCGAGGACGAAGCAGTACACGCCGTATGCGGCGATACCGAGGCCGGCCGCGACGAGCAGGATCTGACCGAACGGGGCGGTGCCCAGCGTCTTGAGGGCACCGTCCAGTCCCGTCGCCTTGGACGGATCGGCGGTGAACGTCGCGACGAGGACCAGGACGCCGGCGCCGGCGATCGCCAGGCCCTTCGCGACGTACCCGACGGCACCGAGCGGCTCGGCGTACCGGGGCAACCGCTCCCGGTGCAGGTCGTCGAGGAACTTCTTCGCAGCGCCCTTGTAGACGTGGTAGGCGCCGATACCGATGATCACCAGCCCGGCCGCGACGAGCACGACCTTGCCGCCTCCGGACTGCATCAACCGGGCACTGAGTCCGGCGTTCTGTTCACCGCTCGACTTGCCGGTGCCCCGCGCGAACTGGAACGCGGTCAGTGCCAGCGCCAGGTACGCCACGGCGACGCCGACGGTCTTGACCCGGTCCAGGGCGGACGGTTTCTCGACGTCCGAGCGTTTGCCGACGGCGGCCTCGACCAGACGCCACAGTGCCAGCGCCGTGAGCGTCACGGCCAGGACCCACAGGACGATCCTGCCGCCGGGCTGGGCGGCGAGTTCGCCGAGGGCACCGGACTGGTCGGCACTGGCCGGATCGCCGAACGCGACCTGGACGACGATGTAGGCGATCAGCAGGTGCACGACCCCGCTCGCGGCCTGTCCGACCCGCGCCACCTTCTCGAACATCGGATGCTGGGCAGCGCCCGCAGCCCCCGTGCTGGTCTGTTGTCCGGTCACGCGACGGCCTCCAGGATCTCGCGGCGACGGCGCCGGGGCGCCCTGGCAGTGGTGCCTACGGGGAGCCTATCGCGCCGGCGGGGCGTCGTCCGGCTTCGCCGGCGCCGGCTACCGGACCCTGCCGGCCAGGACGTCGGCGGTGGCGCCGTCGACGGATTCGCGGATGATGTCGGCGTGGCCGGCGTGCCGGGCCCATTCCTCGATCTGATGCAGGACCAGGAACCGCACGGTGAGCGGCACGCCCTGGTCCAGCCATCGGGCGATGTCCGCCGGCAGGTCCACCACCCGGTCCAGGTCCGGGTCCGCCCGCAGCACGTCGGCGAAGCGTGCCGCGACCGTGTCGAGCCGGGCGAGCTGATCCGCGACGGTCTCGTCGTCGCGCACCGCCCACCCGGCCGTCCACGCCGCCACCGGGTCCGGCTCGCGGCTCTGCGTCCCGGAGATGCGGTCGGCGGCCGCGACCTCGCCGTCGATCACATGGTTCAACAGCGAAGCCAGGCTCATCGCGGAGGCGCTGGGCACGCTGCGCGCCTGGTCCTCGGTCAGCCCGGACAGCGCGTTGCGGAACGCGGTGCGCTGAGTGTCGAGAAGCAGGAGCAGCAGGTCGGTCTCGTTCGTCGTCATGCGCCCAGTGTGGGAGCCATAGCGGACACCCGCGGTCCTGAATCGGCGAACTGGGTGCGGTACAGCTCGCCGTAGCGCCCGCCGGCGGCGAGCAGCTCGGAATGGGTGCCGCGCTCGACGATGCGTCCGTCCTCGACCACGAGAATCAGATCCGCCGCGCGGATCGTGGACAGCCTGTGCGCGATCACCACCGAGGTCCGGCCGGCCAGCGCCTCGGTGAGCGCCTCCTGCACGGCGGCCTCCGACGTCGAGTCCAGGTGCGCGGTGGCCTCGTCGAGGATGACCACCCGCGGGTGGGCCAGCAGCAGTCGCGCGATGGTCAGCCGCTGGCGCTCACCGCCGGAGAGCCGGTACCCGCGCTCGCCGACGACGGTGTCCAGGCCGTCGGGCAGGGAGCGGATCAGCTCGGTGAGCCGGGCCCGGCCCAGCACGTCCCACAGCTGATCCTCGGTCGCCTCCGGGCGGGCCAGGAGGAGATTCGCCCGCACGGTCTCGTGGAACAGGTGCCCGTCTTGGGTGACCATGCCGACGGTCCCGCGGATCGACGCGGTGGTGAGGCGGCGCACGTCGACCCCGCCGAGCAGCACGGATCCGGAGTCGGTGTCGTAGAGTCGCGGCACCAGTTGCGCGATCGTGGACTTGCCGGCGCCGGAGGAGCCCACCAGGGCCACCATCCGGCCCGGCTCGGCCCGGAAGCTCACGTCGTGCAGGACCGGTGCGCCGCCGCGGGTGTCGAGCGTGGCCACCTCCTCCAGCGACGCCAGCGAGACCTTGTCGGCGGCGGGGTACGCGAAGTCCACGTGCCGGAACTCGACGGCGACCGGGCCGTCGGGGACGGGGCGGGCGTCGGGGGCCTCCTCGATCAGCGGCCGCAGGTCGAGCACCTCGAAGACCCGCTCGAAGCTCACCATTGCGCTCATCACGTCGACGCGGGCGCTCGCGAGTGCCGTCAGCGGCGAGTACAGGCGCGTCAGCAGCATCGCCATCGCCACGACGGCACCAGGCTCGAGTTGTCCGCGCAGCGCATAGAAGCCGCCGAGACCGTAGACGAGGGCCAGCGCGAGGGCGGACACGAGAGTCAGGGCGGTGACGAACACCGACTGCAGCATCGCCGTCTTCACCCCGATGTCGCGCACCCGGCGGGCACGGACGGCGAACTCCGACGACTCCTGCGACGGGCGGCCGAACAGCTTCACCAGCGTCGCGCCGGGTGCGGAGAACCGCTCCGTCATCTGGGTGCTCATCATCGAATTATGGTTGGCTGCTTCGCGATTCAGGCGCGCCAGCCGTACGCCCATGTGCCGGGCGGGCACCACGAAGATCGGCAGCAGCAACAGCGCGAGCAACGTGATCTGCCAGGAGATCCCGATCATCACCACGAGCGTGATCGCGAGGGTGACGATGTTGCCGACCACTCCGGACAGGGTGTCGCTGAACGCCCGTTGGGCGCCGATGACGTCGCTGTTGAGCCGGCTGACGAGGGCGCCGGTGCGGGTGCGGGTGAAGAACGCGATGGGCATGCGCTGCACGTGGTCGAACACGGTGGTGCGCAGGTCGAGGATCAGGTCCTCGCCGATGCTCGCGGACAGCCACCGGTTCAGGATGCCGAGCCCGGCCTCGACGACGGCGATGGCGGCGATCAGCACCGCCAGCCACGTGATCACCGAGAGGTCGGCCCGATCGACGATGGCGTCGATCACCCGGCCGGCGAGGACCGGGGTGGCCACGCCGAGTGCGGCGATCAGCACGCTCAGTAGCAGGTACATGCCGATGTTGCGGCGGTGGGGGCGGGCGAACTCGGCGATCCGGCGCAGGCTGGCGCGCGAGAACGGGCGCCGGTCGCTCTGCGCGTGCATCGCGTTGTACATCGCGTTCCACGCGGTCACTTCCATGCTCATGCGGGAGCCTCCTGAAGTCGGTCGCCCGACCGTAGAACCTCGAGTGGACTCGAGGTCAAGCGTAGGTGCGCGCACTGCTGCGGGCTCGTGAGGTCGCCACAGAGTCTGCTCGTGCGTATCGAACCCGCCCACCGGATTCTGCACGTGACCCCCGACAGGGCCCGTCGTCACGGCCGCGCACGTAGGGTCGGAGCATGGCACCGAAGATCGCAACGGCGGACCGCGTGGACCGCGACGGGCTGCTCGAATTCGTCCGCCCACGTCACCGCGGCACCCTGGTCACCACCCGGTCCGACGGCCGGCCACAGATGTCCCCGGTCACCTGCGGGCTGGACGACGCCGGCCGCATCGTGATCGCGACCTACCCGGAACGCGCCAAGGTCGTCAACATCCGCCGCCACCCGGCCGTGTCGATCCTGATCCACTCCGACGACTGGAACGGTCCCTACGTCCAGATCGACGGCACCGCCGAGGTGATCGATCTGCCGGACTCGGTCGAGCCGCTCGTCGAGTACTTCCGCGCCGTCGCCGGGGAGCACTCCGACTGGGACGAGTACCGGGAGGCGATGCGCAAGCAGGGCAAGTCGCTGATCCGGATCCTCGTCGAGGACTGGGGTCCGGTCGCGACGGGCGGTTTCCCGCCCGGCCGGGTCTGAGCCGCGCGATCAGCGAGCGACGTCGACGACCAGCCGCGTCGGGTTCGTCAGCGCGTAGACGGCGAACGGCGTGTTCGGCTCCGCGACGCCGACGAACGACTGGGTCACGCCTTCGAAGACGCCGGAGCCGTTGACCTCGACGACCGAGCCGCCCGGCTGCGCGAGCACCGGGTTGGGGCCGGAGTAGGGTTCGACGCCGCTGTCGAACGGATAGGCGGACCCGTCGATGAGCACCTGCAGGATCGCGCCGCCGGCGACGGCCACGTCGTTGCCGCTGCCGTCCTGCACCGCCCGGTCGACGTATCCGACGCGCCACCCCGGGGTGCCGGTGCCGCCCATCTCGTACACCACCCGGTCGAAGTTCTCGTGCCGGCCGGTGCGGATGTCGGTGACGGTCAGCTTCGCGCCGGCCGAGGCGGGCGACGTCTTGTCCGACGCGTCGGCCGGCGCGGGCTCGGGGGTCGGCGCCGAGTCGGTGGAACCCGACCCGGAGGAACCCGACCCGGAGGAACCCGACCCGGAGGAGATCGAGGAGGTGGCGGTGCTCGCCGACGCGGACGGTGCCGGGCTGTCGGCGTCCGAGCAGCCCGCAAGTACCAGCGCGGCGGCGGTGACGGCGAAGGCGATCCGGGCGTGCTTCATGAGCAAGATGTTACGGCTGTGACGGCCCGGTCTCCGGGAGGCGTGTCTCACCCGAGCAGTTCGCGCAGGTAGGCGACGTCCTCGGCGATCCCTTCCGCCGGGGTCTCGAGGACGATCGGCGCGTCCGCGGCCCGGCACACCGCCACCAGCAGGTCGGGGTCGATCGTGCCGGCGGCGATGTTGGCGTGCCGGTCCCGGCCGGAGCCGAAGCCGTCGCGGGAATTGTTCAGGTGCACCAGATCGATCCGGCCGGTCGCGGCCCGCACCCGCTCGACGACGTCGACGAGGTCCTCGCCGCCCGCCCACGCGTGGCAGGTGTCGAGGCAGAAGCCCACGTCGTAGTCGCCGACGGCGTCCCACAACCGCGCGATCGCATCGACGTGCCGGGCCATCGCGAACTCGCCCCCGGCGGTGTTCTCGATCAGGACGGGCACCGCGAACCCGCCCTTGTCCTCCTGTCGCTCGAAGAGCTTGCGCCAGTTCTCCACGCCCGCGGCGACCTCCTCGCCGGACCGGACGTGGCCGCCGTGCACCACCAGACCGAAGGCGCCGATCCGGGCGGCCGCCTCGGCGTGCTCGGCCACGGCCTTGCGCGACGGCATCCGCAGCCGGTTGTTCGTGCTGGCCACGTTGATCACGTAGGGGGAGTGCACCACCACCGCGACGTCGGAAGCGCGGATCTGTTCCTGCCGGGGGTGCGGGCCCGGCTTCGTCCACTGCTGGGGATCGCCGAGGAACAGTTGCACCAGGTCTGCGCCGAATCGCTCGCCGCAGCCGATCGGATCGTCGTCCTGCCGGACGTGTGCTCCTATCCGCATGGTCTCGACGGTAGCGCCCGGCGGCGACGCAGCAGAACCGCACCGGGACGTCACCGAGCGCACCCCGAGAACCGTCGGCGAGGAATCCGGGACGTCCCCGATGGTGCCCTGCCGGAAAAGTCAGGAAGATGGTGGGCATGCCAGCCCACACCGCCACCGCCGCGCGCGCAATCGACCTGAGAAAGATCTACGGAACCGGTGAGACCGCTGTCCACGCCCTCGACGGGGTGAACGCGGAGTTCGCGGCGGGGGAGTTCACCGCCATCATGGGCCCCTCGGGTTCGGGGAAGTCGACGCTGATGCACTGCCTCGCCGGCCTCGACACCGCCACCTCCGGTTCGGTGGTCCTCGGCGACACGGACCTGACCGACCTGTCGGACAAAGAGATGACGCAGCTGCGCCGCGACCGCATCGGCTTCGTCTTCCAGGCGTTCAACCTGGTGCCCACGCTCACCGCACTCGAGAACATCACGCTGCCCGTCGACATCGCCGGCCGCAAGGTCGACCGCGAATGGCTGGACACCGTCGTGAACCGCCTGGGACTCGGCGACCGGCTCGACCACCGGCCCGGGGAGTTGTCCGGCGGTCAGCAGCAGCGCGTGGCATGCGCGCGCGCGCTCGCCGGGCGGCCCGAGATCATCTTCGGCGACGAGCCCACCGGCAACCTCGACTCCCGTTCCTCGGGCGAGGTGATGTCGATCCTGCGGGCCGCGGTCGACGAGTTCGGGCAGACGGTCGTGATCGTCACCCACGATCCGCGTGCGGCCAGCTACGCGGATCGGGTGGTGTTCCTCGCGGACGGGCGCATCGTCGACGAGATGCGCGACCCGACCGCCGAGTCGGTCCTCGACCGGATGAAGCAGTTCGACGCCGTCGTCGTTCCCACGGCGAAGTAGGGCGAGCCGACCATGAGTGCGAATCCCATCCGCAGGGTTGCCCTGCGCAACCTCGCCGCTCACAAGGTGCGGCTGCTGCTGACCGTCCTGTCCGTGGTGCTCGGCACCGCGTTCGTCACCGGCTCCTTCGTCTTCACCGACACCCTGCAGCGCACGTTCGACAGCATCTTCGCCGACGCCGCCAAGGGCGTCGACGTCCGCGTCAGCAGCGAACAGCAGGGCGCGAGCGGCGTCCCCGACTCCGATGTCGCCGTCGTCGCCGCGGTCCCCGGCGTGCGTACCGTGGTGCCGGCGTTCGGTGGGCCGGTCATCGTCCTCGACTCCGAGGGGGCGGCCATCCAGACCGGCGGTGCCCCCAGCGAGGGCACCGCCTACATGCCGCCCGACCAGCAGCTCGGCGACCCCAACGAGTTCGTCGCCGGACAACCGCCCACCGTCGACGGCGAGATCGCGCTCAACTCGAGCGCCGCCGAGCGTGCCGGATTGTCCGTCGGCGACCCGACGAAGATCCTCGCCGCCTCGGCCGGGATCGTCCCGGTCACGGTCAGCGGCATCTACGACGTCGAGACCGACACCGGCGGCTACGTCGGGGCGATGTTCACCGAGAACCAGGCCCGCACCCTGTTCACCGACGGCACGCACGTGCAGTACATCGACGTCGCCGGTGACGGTGTGCCCGCGGACGAGCTGCGGGACCGGATCGCCGCCGCTGTGCCCGGCCAGAAGGTCCAGACGGGCGCCGAGGTCAGCGAGGAGATCAAGACCGAGATCGAGGAGGCGCTGAGCTTCCTGAACTACTTCCTGCTCGCGTTCGGCGCGATCGCGCTGCTGGTGGGCACCTTCATCATCTACAACACCTTCTCGATGATCGTGGCGCAGCGACTGCGGGAGCTCGCGTTGCTGCGGGCGATCGGGGCGAGCCGCAGCCAGGTGGGCCGGTCGGTGAACCTCGAGGCACTGGTCGTCGGGATCGTGGGCAGTGCCCTCGGCATCGCCGGCGGCGTGGCCCTGGCCTACGGGCTGCGCTCCGCGCTCAACGCGTTCGACGTCGGCCTGCCCTCGGGCCCGCTGCAGCTCGCGCCGCGCACCGTGCTCGTGGCCCTGCTCATCGGTGTGGTCGTCACCGTGGTCAGCGCCTACGCGCCGGCCCGCCGCGCGAGCAAGGTCCCGCCGGTCGCGGCCATGCGGGAGGAGTCCACCGCGACCGTCGAGTCGCTGCGGCTGCGCACCGTCATCGGTGCCGTCGCCGCGGTGGCCGGTGCCGTCACCGTCGTCGTCGGCGCCCAGGGCACCGGCGGTGGCGCGGCCTCCACCGTCGGCGTCGGGGCCTTCGCCCTGATTATCGCGGTCCTGCTCGCGGCGCCCGCGCTGTCGCGGCCCTTCGTCGCGGGGCTCGGCGCGGTGTTCGCCCGCCCGTTCGGGGCCGTGGGCCGGCTCGCCCGCACCAACGCGGTGCGCAACCCCCGCCGTACCGCCGCCACCGCCTTCGCGCTCACGTTGGGTCTGATGCTGGTGTCGGTGATCGGGGTGTTCGGCGCGTCCGCCAAGGAGAGCGTCAACTCGCTCGTGGACACCGGCGTCAAGTCCGACTTCATGCTCACCGGACCGCAGATGATCGGGGTGCCCGTGGGGGCCGCCGCCGCGGCGGCGCGGGCCGAGGGCGTGGAGGAGACCATCGCGATGCACGGCGTCCCGGCGCGCATCGGCGACGAGGACACGTTCGGCGTCGCGCTGTCCGGCCCCCTCGGCGACGTGCTCGAGGTCGACGTCACCGAGGGCCGGGAGGACGTCGCCGGCACCGACCTGCTGGTGTCGCAGACCACGGCGGACGAGAAGGGCTGGAGGGTCGGCGACCCGGTCACCCTCACCAGCCGCGACGGCGAGGACGTCGGCACGACGGTGAGCGGCATCTTCGCCGACAACCAGTTGCTCGGCTCGTGGGTCGTCTCCGAGGAGGTCTACCAGCAGTTCACCTCGCCGGCGACGCGATCGGACTTCGTGGTGTTCGTCAACACCGCGGCCGGCAGCGACCCGGAGACGATCCGCACGGCGCTCGAGGACGCCACGAAGCAGTTCGTCGTGGTCCAGGTGCTCGACCGGGACCAGTTCAAGGGCCAGCAGGCCGCCCAGATCGACACGCTGCTCGCCGTGCTCTACGGGCTCCTGGCGCTGGCCGTGGTCATCGCGGTCCTGGGCATCGTCAACACCCTCGCCCTGTCGGTGGTGGAGCGTCGCCGGGAGATCGGCATGCTCCGCGCGGTCGGCATGCAGCGGGTCCAGGTCCGCCGCACCATCTACATCGAGTCGATGCTCATCGCGGTGTTCGGCGCGGTCGTCGGTCTGGTGCTGGGCCTGGCGTTCGGCTGGGGCTTCGTCCGGACGCTGGCCGACCAGGGCCTCGACAAGATCGCCGTCCCGTGGGGGCAGGTGATCGCCATGCTCGTCGGATCCGGGGTGGTCGGTGTGCTCGCCGCCCTGTGGCCCGGCGTCCGGGCCGCACGCACGCCGCCGCTCGAGGCGATCTCCGACATCTGACGCGGCGGGACCTCGGGCCCGTCTCCTTCCGCCCCCGGCGCCGCGCGCCGGGGGCGGAACTCGTGCTGCCGCCGTCGCGACCCGGCCGCGGTGACGGGGACACTCGCCTCCGGACGTGAGTTGTCCACAACCGGCTCGTTCCTCCACAGTTTCACGCCGACGGCATTGCACCCCGCCGCGGCAGGCGCGCAGTGGATTACGCTGCCGCGCCGAGGGGGGGTGGAACGAATGGATCTTCGGCAGTTGCAGCGGTGGGACCCGGACGCGCTGGACGGTCTCGTCGCGGTGCTGGACCGGCACGCGGGGCAACTCGAGCGGATCGGCGCGCAAATCACCGCGTCGGGACGGTTCGACGGACAGTGGTCGGGCGTCGCGCACGCCGCCGCCGAGCGGCGACTCGGTGACGTCACCGGCGGGATCGCGCGACGGTCCGACGCGTATCGCGAGGTGAGCCGCTGCGCGGCATGGTGCGCGCCGCGGCTGCGGGCGCTGCGCGCGGAACTCGACGAGGCGACTCGCTGGGCGCAGGACCGGGCGTTGACCGTGCGGGACGACGGAACCGTGGTGGGCGGCCTGGGACCGGGCACCGACTCGGAGCGGCACGAGGCACAGACCCGCATCCGTGCGGTCCTCGACCGGGCCGAGGCGCTGGATCGGTGGGCCGCAACCGACCTCGGCCGCGTGCCGGACGACAGACCTTCGCGTCCGCTCGGTTTCGGGGGCGTGCGCGCTGTGCCGGCGTCCGCCCCGGCGGTGCCGGCCCCGGGTACGGCGGCGGCCCAGGTGGCCGCGTGGTGGGCCGGACTCGACCACGGCGAGCGCACGAAGGTCGTCACCCTGGCGCCCGAGTCGATCGGCAACCTCGACGGGGTGCCGGCCGCGGTCCGCGACCTGGCCAACCGCGCGCAGCTGACGGGGGAACGGCGCCGGCTCGAGGAGGTCGCCGCCCGATTGCAGGCCCAGCTCGACGCCGATCCCCTCGGCGGACTGACGAGCAACGCCGACGCCGGACTCGCCCAGACCCGCAACAAGATCGCCGCGCTCGACGCCATCGAGACGACGCTGGCCCGCGAGGACAGGCGGCTGCTGGGCCTCGATCTCTCGGGCCGGGAAGCGATGGCCGCGGTGGCGGTCGGGGACGTCGACACCGCCGACCACGTCACCGTGTTCACCCCCGGCGCCGGCTCCACGGTGCAGGGCAACCTCGCCGGATACGACACCCGGATGGCGGCGCTGCGGGAGGAGACCATGCGCCACCTGCAGGAGGCCGGCCGCGCCGCCGAGTCGGTCGCCGCCGTGACGTGGCTGAACTACCAGGTGCCGCAATGGGGCTGGGGCCTCGCCCGCACCGAGCTGAGCCCGGTGTCCGACCTCGCGGCGGTTCGTGCCGCCCCGCGGCTCGCCGGCTTCCTCGACGGTCTGCACGCCGAGCGGGACCCGCACGTCACCGCCGTCGGCCACTCCTACGGCGCGCTCGCCACCGGCCTGGCGCTGCAGCAGGGGGTCGGGGTGGACGCCGCCGTGTTCCTCGGCGCCCCGGGAATCGGCACCGACGACGTCGCCGAACTCGGTGTGCCGCCGGGCGCGACGTACCTCGTGGAGGCCGACCGCGACCCGGTCGGTGACGTCGGCACGTTCGACGGCGATCCGAGTTTCCTCGACGGCGTGACCCACCTGTCGAGCGACGCCGGGGCGGACGCGTCCGGCCGGCCGCGGCTCGGCTCGACCGGGCACAGCGAGTACCTGAGCGACGGAACGATGAGCCTGTACAACGTCGCCGCGGTCGTCGGCGGCCTCCCGGATCGGGTGGTGCGATGAAGGTTCTGCGCGTCGGTGTGCCGGCGCTGGCCCTGTCGCTCGCGGGGTGCGCGGGCGGACCGGTCCCCGTCGCCGTGCCCGAGCCGGTCGCCGCGGACCGCGCCGGTGCCGTCGAGTACTACACCCGGGTCCGGCGCGACGCGATGGCCGCCCTGACGGACGCTTTCCCGGAGATGCAGTTCCGGCAATCGGACCCGGCCACGACGGCCTACTGCGAAATGCCCGACGGATCGGAGGGCACCACGGTATTCCTCCCGATCCACCTCTCCGATCGGCCGGTGCCGCCGGGGCAGCTGGAGCGGGCGGCGCGGGTGTTCGAGGAATCGTTGGCGGGCACCGGTTTCCACGGTGCCCGGTCGCTGCCGGTCGAGACCGGGCTCCAGATCCGGATGTTCGCCGCGGACGGTTCCTCCATCGCGTTCGGCAGCTATCTCGCCGCGACGGTGGGCCTGACGGTGGGGTGCTACCCGGACCGGCCGTAGTGAACTCCCCGTGCCCGCCGGTGTGCGACGACGGAGGGAGGGCGCGGGAGGCGCGGAGCGGGGGAGAGGTTCCTCATACGTATGTAAAAGTACCCATTGCGCGGATACTGAGGGAAGTTTAGGGTAGCTATGTGAGTGAACGTCTCTATTCGGTGGACGAGGTAGCCGAAAGCCTGGGTCTGCACGTGCGCACCATCCGCAACTACGTGCGCTCCGGGCGGCTCCCCGCGGTCCGCATCGGTAAGCAGTACCGCATCGCGCAGCAGGACCTGGAGGCGTTCACCGGCCGTCCGATGCCGCCGTCGTCACGCGAGACGGCCGGACGCCGGCGGCACACCGACGTGTCGAGCATCGTGGAGATCGACGCGGTCGGCGCCGAGACGGCCCACCGCCTGACCACTCTCGTGACGAGCGCGGCGGGCAACCGCCGTTCGGGCGACGAGCCACTGCGGATCGAGACGGTGTACGACGAAAGGAGGGCAAGGATGAAGATCGTCATCCTCGGTGGGCTGGCCGACACCGCCCGGCTGTTCGACTACATCGACGGGGTGCTGGCGTCGTGAGCACGATCTACACGTCCGAGGCCGGCGCCCGCGAGGTCCGGCGGCGCTATCGTGATGCCCTGCGGGACTGGCCGATTCCGGCCGAGCAGGTGCGGGTACCCAGCCGCCAGGGTGAGACCTTCGTGGTCGTCTCCGGTCCGGACGACGCGCCGCCCTTGCTGCTGCTGCACGGCTCGGGAGCGAACGCGACGATGTGGCGTGACGACATCGCCTCCTGGGCGCGGCATTTCCGAACCTACGCCGTCGACCTCATCGGTGAACCGGGGGAGAGCGCGCCGTCCCGGCCGCCCCTGGCCTCCGACGCGTACGCGCTGTGGCTCGACGACGTGCTCGAAGGTCTGGGGATCACGAGCGCTGCGATCGTCGGCGTGTCCCTCGGCGGCTGGATGGCGGTGGACTACGCCACGCGACGCCCGGAACGGGTGACACGGCTGGTCCTGCTGTGCCCCGGTGGCCTGGGCAGGCAGCGGATGGGCTGGCTGGTCAAGGCGATGTTCCTGCGTCTTTTCGGGCGCCGGGGGACACTTCGTTCGGCGGCCGTCGTCACCGGCCTGGACACTCCCGAGACGCGTCCGGTCCTCGACGAGGTGGTGCTGACGTTCGCCCATTTCAAGCCGCGTACGGAGCGGTTGCCCGTGTTCTCCGACGACGCGCTGCGGCGGCTGACCATGCCCGCGCTCGTGATCGTCGGGGGCCGCGACGTCCTGTTCGACTCCGAGGGCACCGCCGACCGCGTTCACCGGTGCGTCCCGCACGCGACCGTCGAGGTCCTACCCGAGACCGGGCACGCGATCCTCGGCCGGACGGAATCCGTCCTCGAATTCCTGCGCGACTGACCCGTCGCGCAGCAACCTCCTTCGGTCGAGTCGAACCGACAGGGGAGACGCGGCACGCGCCCGAACCTGCCTCCCGGGACGTACCGGCCCGCGGACCGGTGCTGTGCGGGATCGACGGTCGAATCGCGACTACTGGGAAGTTCCGGCTGGGATAGTAGTGGTTGTGAGCGACCAGGCCCGGTCCGGACGCGTGGCCGAGTTGACGATTGCGTTGTCGTTGGCGACGGATCTGGGCACGGGCCAGCCGATGGAGCACGGGTTACGTACGTGCCGGCTGTCACTGGCCGTGTCGGAGGCGCTCGGATTGGCTGCGCCGACGCGGTCCTGCGTGTATTATGTTGCGCTGCTTCGGTTTCTGGGATGCACCTCGGATGCGTCGGGGACCGCGGTACTGGCCGGCGGCGACGACCTCGCGTTCGACGCGGCGATGGCGCCGATGCTGATGGCCGAGCCCGGTGACGGTATGCGCTACTTCGTGCGCCATCTGGCGAGCGATCTCCCGTTGCCCCGCCGCGTGGGGCGGATTGTGCGGGCACTGAGCGACCCGGACATGAATCGGCGCAGCCTGTCGCAACACTGTGAGGCGGGGGCCCGCCTGGCAACCCGACTCGGGATGACCGAATCCGTCCGTCGGTCGCTCGCGCATGCGTACGAGCGCTGGGACGGCAAGGGCTATCCGGCCGGCCTGGCGGCCGACGAGGTGCCGGTGGCGGTGCGGATCGTGACGGTCGCCCGAGACGCCGAGTTGTGGGCGCGCCGGGCGGGCTGGTCGGCAGCCACCGACGTGCTGTTGCACCGCAGGGGTCGCGCGTACGACCCGGCCGTGGTCGACGCCGTGGTCGCCGACGGTGAACACTGGCTCGCCGGAATCGGTGACGATCCGTGCGCGGCGGTCCTCGACGCCGAGCCGGCACCGGCCCTGACGATCGAGGCGGGCGACCTCGACGTGGCTCTCACCGCGGTGGCCGATTTCACCGATCTGAAGTCGCCGTACCTTCGAACCCATTCGACCGGTGTCTCGCGGCTGGCCGCCGCTGCCGCCGATGCCGCCGGCCTCAGCACTGCCGACGCGACGACGCTCGGTCGGGCCGGGCTGGTCCACGACGTCGGACGTGTCGGTATCCCCAACGGGATCTGGGATCACCGGGGCCCGCTCAGCGCCGAACAGTGGGAACGGGTTCGGCTGCACCCCTACCTCGGCGAGCGGGTCCTGCACCGCTGCGCGCTCCTGGCCCCCTTCGCCGACCTCGCGGCCCGCCACCACGAGCGAGCCGACGGCTCCGGATACCACCGCGGGGCATCGGGAGACCAGCTCGGCCTCGCTGCTCGGCTGTTGGGCGCCGCCGATGCCTACCATGCGATGACCGAGACGCGGCCGCACCGGCCGGCGCTCGCCCCGGCCGACGCGGCGTCGCAGTTGCTCGCCGAGGTCGATGCGGGCCGCTTCACCCGGGTCGAGGTCGACGCGGTGCTCGACGCTGCCGGTCAGCGGAGCCGCCCCCCGCGGATCTCCCGTCCCGCGGGCCTCACCGAGCGCGAAGTCGAGGTGCTGGCGCTCATCGCCCGCGGCCGCACCAACAGGGAAGTGGCGGCCGCCCTCGTCATCTCGCCCAAGACGGTGGGGCACCACATCGAGCACATCTACACCAAGGCCGGGGTCACCACGCGTGCGGGCGCGACGCTGTTCGCAATGGAGCACGACCTCCTCTCGCCCTGACCGGCGTCGGAAATGGGGCGAACGCCCGATGTGTGCCGGCGGCGACCGGTTCACACTCGCTGGCAGGGACCGAAAACGAGGGAGGCAGCCATGCCGACGATCGACATCAACGACACCAGAATCTATTTCGAGCGCACCGGGGCCGGGCGGGCGATCCTGTTCGTGCACGGTATGTGCGGCGACGCCGAGGTCTGGGCAGACCAGGCCCGGCGGTTGTCGGACCGCTACACGTGCGTGCGGTACGACCGCCGAGGCCACAGCCGAAGTTCCCGCGGCGATGCCGTGATCAGCGACTCCCTGCACGCGGACGACGCCGCCGCCCTGATCGAAGCCTTGGAACTTGCCCCCTGCCTCCTGGTGGGATCGAGCAGCGGCGCCGCCGTCGCCGTCGAGGTCGCGTTGCGGTACGGTCACCTGCTCCGCGGCGCAGTTTTCAGCGAGCCGCCGCTGTTCGGCCTCGATCCGGCTGCCGGCCGGATCGTCCTTCGCGACGTGGTGCCCCGCGTCGAGCAGGCCACCGCCGCCGGCGGACCGGCCGCCGGGGTCGACGCGTTCTTCTCCGTCGTCTGCCCGGGGCTGTGGTCGATGATCGACGAGGAACGAAGGAACCGCTATCGGGCCAACGCCGACATCGGCTTCACCGACCTGCGGTCCCCGTCGCTCGAGGTCACGGCCGGGGACCTGGCCGCCGTGACAGTGCCCGCGCTCGTCGTCGCCGGAAGCGAAAGCCACCCGTCGCTGCGGTCGATCGCCCGGCAACTGGCCGCGGCCCTTCCCGACGCTCGTTTCGTCGAGCTCGAGGGCAGCGGACACGTCACCTACGCCGAGCGGCCCGACGAATTCGCCGATGCTGCTGCGTCGTTCGCCACCGAGCTCGACCGGTGCACGGCAGCCGCGCAGGACTGAAGGCACGGAAGTCATGAGCCACCGAGGGCTGCCGAAGCCGGTGCAACCCGTTTCGACGTGCGATCCACCGACGGAACACCGCTGGCCGTGTGGGTCGACGGCGATCGATGCGATCGGGTCCGCAATGGCCGGCCCTCCTCGCCGCTGCGCCCACGGTGTCCAGGGAGTGCAGAGCCGAGGAGGACTGGGTGTATCGGTCCGGCCGGTTCGACGGGGTCGCGGCCCCGACGCTCCTGCTGGCGGGCACCGAAAGTCCTTCTCGGTTGAAGGAGGCAACTCACCGCGCAGCGGGTGCAATTCCCGGCCTGCTGCCACCGGAGACCGCGGGACATCACATCAACAGGGTGCATGTTCTTGTATGCGTAATATGAGTTGGATTTATGTGAGTGCAGTCACTTCACTGGGTGCATGACCAGCAGCACTCCCGCGAGTTCCGATATCGACCTCTTCGCCGACGAGGTCCTGACCGACCCCTATCCGACGTACGCCCGACTCCGCGATCTCGGCGCGGTGGTGCATCTGCCCGCCAACGACGCCTATGCCCTCACCCGGTACGACGTCATCCGCGACGCCCTGGCCGACCCCGGCACCTTCTCGTCCCGGACGATCGGCTTCAACCCGATGGTCAACGAGGCGCTCCAGGGCACGTCACTGGCCTCCGACCCACCGATCCACACCGAACTGCGCGCGGCCCTCACCGAGAACCTCACCCCGCGGGCGCTGCGGGGACTCAAGGGCCAGATCGAGGCCAAGGCCGATGCGCTGGTCGCGGACCTGGTGGCCGAGGGATCGTTCGAGGCCATCGATGCGCTGGCCCGCGCCTTTCCGCTCGAGGTCGTCGCCGACCTGATCGGCTTCACCGGCGCGGCGCGCGAGAACATGCTGCGCTGGGGACAGGCCGCGATCGAGGTCATCGGCCCGATGAACCAGCGGACGGCCGAGAACTTCCCGATCGCGGGTGAGCTCTACGAATGGTGCGCCGGGGTCCGGGCCGAGGATCTGGCACCGGGGTCGGTGGGTCGCGGGATCTTCGATGCCGAGGCCCGGGGCGCCATTCCGCCCGGCACCGCCGGCCACATCATCCACCAGTACCTCGGTGCGGGGGTGGACACCACGATCACCGCGCTCGGCAACGTCGTCGCGCTCTTCTCGGCCTTCCCCGACCAGTTCGACCTGATCCGCCGGAATTCCGCCCTGGTGCCGGCCGCCTTCAACGAGGCACTTCGCTTCTGGGCTCCGATCCACGCGTGGGGCCGCGAGGTCACGCAGGACGTGGAGATCGACGGCACCCTGGTGCCGGCCGGATCCCGGGTGGCGATCCTCTTCGGTGCGGGCAATCGCGACCCTAGGCACTACGAGAACCCGGACGCCTTCCTGGTCGAACGGAACCCCGTCGACCATCTGTCCTTCGGCTACGGTCCGCACGGCTGCGCCGGTCAGGGCCTGGCCCGTCTCGAAGCTCACGCCGTCATCGCGGCACTGGCGAATCACGCGCAGCGGCTCGTGGCCGCCGAGCCGGTTCGCGTGCCCAGCAACATCACCCGTTCCATCGACGAACTCGAGATCCTGAAGGTGGTCCCCGCATGAAGATCGTGCTCGACAGGCCCCGTTGTGAAGGCCACGGACTGTGCGAAGAGGTCGCTCCCGCACTGATGCACCTCGACGACGAGGGCGAACTGATCATCGACGCGGGCGAACTCCCCGAGGGCAGCACCGAACTCGCCGCCGCAGGTGCCGCCGTTCGGGTCTGCCCCGTGGCCGCCCTCAAACTGGCCTGACACCGATACCCGCAGGAACGGAACCCACATGAACAGCACCGAAGCTCCCCGACGAATCATCGTCATCGGCAACGGAATTGCCGGTCAGACGGCCTGTGACAGCCTCCGCGCCGCGGGTTTCGACGGCGACCTGACCATCGTGGGGGACGAACCGCGGGCGGCCTACTCGCGACCGGCGCTCTCCAAGGCGCTCCTGGTCGACGGTGGTTCCCACGAACTGGCGCCGCCCACGCACGGCGCCACCGAGGTGCTCGGGGTGGCGGCCGTCGGCCTCGACGTCGAGTCCCGCCGCGTGCGTCTCGCCGACGGATCGGAGCTGAGCTTCGACGGACTGGTGATCGCGACGGGTTCCCGGGCCCGGCGCCTCGGTGGTCCCCACAGCCCGGAGTCGACCCTGCGCACCCTTGACGACGCCCTCGTCCTCCGGGACCGGCTGGCGGCGCAGCCGTCCGTCGTGGTCGTCGGCGCCGGCCCACTGGGCATGGAGATCGCGTCCGCGGCGCTGTCGGCGGGGTGCGAGGTCACGCTCGTGGCCGACGGGAGGCCGATGCTCCCGCATCTGGGGCCGTGCCTGTCCGAAGCGTTCGCCGCGGCCGCGGTCGCCCGGGGGCTGAAACTGGTCGACGGTACCGCCGCCGGGATCGACGGTTCGCGTGCCGTGGTCCTGAGCGACGGCTCCCGGGTCGAGGCCGACCTGATCGTCACCGCGATCGGCGACATTCCCAACACCGAGTGGATGGCCACCAGCGGCCTGATGGTCGACGGCCGCCTCGAGGCGGACTCGCGGGGACGCGTCGGGCCGGGCATCGTCGCGGCCGGGGACGTCGCGGCGATCCCGACGCGGGGCGGCGTGCGCCGGATTCCGCTGTGGAGCAGCGCCATCGAGCAGGCCAAGGTGGCGGCCGTCGCGCTCCTGGCCGGCGACGACGCGCCCGAACTCGACCTCGAACCGTACTTCTGGACCGAGCAGTTCGGGCTGAACCTCAAGGCGACCGGCCACCTGCCGGCGGCCGGCGAACCCGAGTTCCTCGTCGGGGACAGCCCGCACGGACCGTCGGTGATGCGCTGGACGCACGACGACGGGCGCGGGGTCGCGGTGGCCGTCAATCACCGGATCCCGATCCCGAAGCTGCGCCGCATGGCCTCGGCCGCCACGTGACGCCGCAGTTACGACGGTCGCCGCGGTTTCAGCAAACGGATACGTACAGTTCGTGTGGATGAACCAACCGCTGGACCACCCGAGCGATCCCGACCTGGGACGGCTCGCCTCGGTCAACCTCAACCTGCTGGTGCCGCTGCTGGCACTGCTCGAGGAGGGATCGGTCACCCGCGCCGCAGCCCGGGTGGGCATGACCCAGCCCGCGATGAGCCATGCCCTGGGACGGATGCGCCGGCTGATCGGGGACGACCTGGTGACGCGGCAGGGGAGCGGCCTGGTGCTCACCCCGCGCGCCCTGGAACTGATCGCTCCGCTGCGTGACGTGCTGCGGCAGACCGCGCGGGTGGTGGACTTCCCGGGCTTCGACCCTGCTCGCGACAGCCGCACCATCACCGTGGCGATGACCACCAGCACCGCCTTCGTGCTCGGGCCGAACCTGGCCCGACTGATCGCCGAACGGGCACCGAATGCGACCCTCCGGATGCGCAACTTCGTCGAGCCGCATCCGAGCGACTTCACCGACGACGGGGTGGACGTCGTACTCGTGTCCGAGGCGTTCTCCTCGCCGTACCCGCGACACCGGCTCTACGAGAACCGCTGGGTGGTGATCGCCCACCCGGACAGCGATCCCGAGGCATCTGCGCTGGACCTGCTCACCTCGCTGCCCCACGTCACCTACGACTCCCGGCACCGGGTGGCGCCGTACGCCGCGATGGACGCGCACGGCGTCCATTACCGGATCGGGCAACTGATCTCGGACCACCTGCTCATCCCGCATCTGGTGGCAACGGCCGGTGGCGTGGCGGTGCACACCTTCCGGGTCGCTGTCGCGATGCGGGAACGGGTGAACCTCCGCATCGAGGAGTTCCCGCTGCCGGTCTCGCCGTTGGGTGTCGACATGGTGTGGAACCCGCGCCTGGCGGATGCGGAGTTCATCGGCTGGTTGCGGGAGATCCTGGTCGAGGCGTCCGCCTTCGAGGCCGGCCTCGGCCGCTCGACGACATCGGGGTCCGAGCAGAAGTGAGCCTCAGTCGTCCGATGCGAGCAGGTGGCACCACGAACCGGTGAGTTCGTCGAGGCAGACCTCGCGGGGGGTCCGCCAGCCCACCGAGAAGTAGCGGCGCGAGAGGTACTCGAGCTGGCCGAACGCGAGCACGCAGCGGATCCGGCGACGGTCCGGCGGGAATCGGTTCGCCTGCTCCAGCCCCTCGGTCATCCGGCCGACCGCGTCCTCGAACCACTGCTCGGTCCTGGCCGCGACGTCCGGCTCATGGGCGGCCTGGTAGGACGCGGTGAGGTAGGGCTTGATCTCGTCCCATTGCGAGAACTTGCGGTCCAGCCACTCCTGGATCCGCTCGCGCGAGCCGGAGGCGACCACTGCGGTCAGCGTGGGGTCGTCGGCCGTCGTGAGGATCGCGTCGACCTTCGTCAGCAGTGCGCTCATCACCTCGGCCTTGGACGCGAAGTGCAGGTAGAAGGTCGTCCGGGTCGAGCCGGCGGCGGTGGCGATGTCGTCGATCGTGGTCGCGGCGTAGCCCTTGGTTCCGAACAGCTCGAGTGCCTTCGTGAGGAAGAGCTCGTAGGTCATCTGCTTCTGTGCGGCACGGAGCGACATGGGCTCGGATTCTAGCCGCAGTACAGCCACTGACCTGTCAGCACAGTCACGTGTCGAGATGCATCGTCACTTGACATGATGTAATTCAAACATCTACTGTGATGAGCACCACGTCGTGCCGACGCGACGCTGACGAAAGGAAGTGCCGATGACTGGCGCCCACACTGCCGAGGGCAAGACCGTCCACACCGTCCTCGGCCCCGTTCCCGCCGACGAGTTGGGCGTTGTCTCGGTTCACGAGGCGCTGTTGTCGGTGGTTCCGGGCGCGGAGCACGGCTTCGACATCACCATGGACCGCGCCGAGATCTTCGAGACCCTGGCCGCGAAGCTGACCGATTTCCGCGAACACGGCGGACGGACGATCGTCGACAGCACCGGCATGTTCCACGGTCGCGACGTGAAGCTGTACGAGGCACTCTCCCGCACGACCGGCGTGCACATCGTCGCGTCCACGGGCATGGGACCGGAGAACCTGCTCGGCGGCTACTTCCTCACGCCGCAGACCAACCCGCCCACCCCGTGGCCCGCGGAGAAGTTCGCCGACCTGTTCACCAGGGAGATCACCGAGGGCATGGTGGTGCCCCGCGTCGAGCGCCGCGGCGCCGCAGGCCTGGTGACCACCGCCGCGGATCCCGACGGTATGACCGCCACCGAGGAGAGCCTGTTCCGCGGCGCGGCCCGCACTGCCCTCGCCACGGGAGTCGCGGCCTCGATCCGCTACGGGAACGACGCCGTCCACGACCTCGGGATCGTCCTGGACGAGAAGCTGCCGGCGGACCGCGTCGTCGTCGGTGGTCTCGACCGCAAGGACGCGATCGCCGCCGGCGCACCGCTCGAGATCGCCCGCCGCGGAGCCTTCGTCGCCCTCGACCACGTGGGCACGGCCGACGACATCCACGTCACCGACGAGGAGCGCGCCGCCGTGATCCGCGAACTGATCGAGGCCGGGTACGGAAACCGAATCCTGCTCTCGTGCAACGCGACCGGCGTGTCGAAGGGCGAACCCGACGGAGACGCGGGCCGGGACCTGCCGTTCGGCTACGTGCTCTCGACCTTCGTGCCCCTGCTCACCGCACAGGGTCTCGGCGACGAGGACATCCAGCGCATCCTCACCGGCAACCCGCGCGACCTGCTGACCGTGCGCTGACGCCTCCACCCGAAACCGTCGAAGAGATTTTCCCGAAGGGGAGTTGTTGTGTCGAGAGTGAACACCGTTCTGGGTCCGATCGCGACCGAGGAACTGGGCATCGTCGCCATCCACGAACACATCGGATACGGCATGCCCGGCTCCGAACTGGACACCCGATGGTGGAAGACCCCCGAGGAGCGCTACGAGGAGACCGTCCCGAAGCTGCGCAAGTTCCACGAATACGGGGGCGGCACCTTCGTCGACGTCACCGGCATCTGCAACGGCCGTGACATCGACTACTACAAGTCGCTGTCCGCCAAGACCGGCGTGAACATCATCGCCTGCACCGGGTTCGTCGGCGGCGACACCGCCCTGCCGTTCTTCGAACGGGCGAGCGTGGACTACCTGACCCGGCAGTTCGTGCACGAGATCACCGTCGGCATCGGCGACACCGGCAGCCGCGCCGGCGTCATCAAGGTCGGGGTGAGCCGCGGTGGCCGGATGACGGAGCTGGACAAGCGCATCTACCGTGCCGCCGCTCGCGCCGCGCTGAGCACCGGCGTGCCGATCCTGACCCACCTGGCGATCGACGCCGAGAACGCCATCGCCATCTTCAACGAAGAGGGCCTCCCGCTGGACCGTGTGCTGTTCGGGCACGCCGACGACGGCGTGAACGCCGAGAAGACGCGCGACACCTGGATCGCCGAACAGGGTGGCCGTGTCGGCTTCGACACCTTCGGATACGAGACCGAACTCGAGGACCCGCCGTTCTGGGCCCGGCCGCGCAAGGAACGCCTGGACCACTTCCTCCGGTTCCTCGGGGACGGCCACCTCGACCGGGCACTCGCCGGCGTCGATGCCAACTGCAGCCCGCTCGGGTGGCCGGGCGTCAAGGGCCACACCGTGAACTACCTCTTCGAGGACCTCATTCCGGACCTGCGCGAGGCCGGTCTGGACGAGGCCACGATCACCAAGCTGTTCGTCGAGAACCCGGCCGACTTCCTCACGATCCAGTCCTGATCGCCACAGGACAACCCAGCGCATCCACTCACAGGGCGCTCCCGTACGCCCGACCCAGAGAGAAGAGACCCATGCAGCCTTCAGACCTGAAGAACCTCCGCGTCGCCATCGTCGGCGCGGGATACGCCGGCGCGGCGGCGGCCAAGGCACTGAGCCTGCTCGGTGCCGATGTCGACGTGTACGAGCAGGCCACCGAGGTCCGGGAGGTCGGCGCCGGCATCGGTCTGCGTCCGTCCAGCATGGACCGCTTCCGCGAGTGGGGGATCTTCGATGCGATCGCAAGGGTGAGCTCGCCGAGTGACTACTTCGAGATCCTCACCGCCACCGGTGATCCGATCATGAAGGACACCTGGCCGGCCTCCGCCGACCGGACGAAGACCTACCTGATCCACCGCGGTGACTTCATCGACGCTCTCCTGGGCGTGCTCCCCGAGGGCATGGTGCACCTCGGGCACAAGCTGCAGACCGTCGAGGACCGGGGCGACCGTTCCGTCCTCACCTTCACGAACGGCACGACCGTCGAGGCCGACCTGGTCGTCGGCGCCGACGGCATCAAGTCGGTGGTGCGCCGGCAGCTGTTCAGCGACAAGGACCCACGGTTCTCCGGTGAGCACGCCTACCGCGCAGTGATCTCCGTCGACGACGCCCACGGGATGGTCACCGACGACAACCTCCGGATGTACATCGGCAAGGGAACGAAGGTCTACCTGCTGCCGCTGCGCCACCGGGGTCAGGTGTCCTTCGACATCACTGCCCTGTGCCCGGACAGCACCTGGGCGCCGCAGATCACCAAGGACGATCTCCTGAGGACCGTCGAGGGCTTCGACGAACGGATCGTGAACATCACGCGCGACCTCGCCATGGACACCGTGAACATCCGCGCGGTCTACGACATCGACCCGGTCGACACGTGGCACTCGGACTCGGTCGTCCTCGTGGGCGACGCGGCCCACTCGATGCTGCACCACCAGGGCCAGGGCGCGAACTCGGCAATCCTGGACGGCGGCGGTCTTGCCGACGCCCTGCGGGAGGCAGACTCCGTCGAGGAGGCGCTCGCGTCGTACCAGGCAACCCGCAAGCCGGTGACGGACGAGCTGCAGCGCATCTCGCGTCAGGGATGGACCGAGGACGAGGTCGACGACGTCTTCCCCGGGCAGAAGCCGTCGTCCCAGGCGCCCGTCTCCCAGCCTCAGGTCTGACGTCATGGCACTGCATCCCCAGATCGCACAGGTCCTGGCGAACCTGCCGGCCCCGCCCGAGGGCCCGCTCGACCCCGCGGCCATGCGTGCTGCGGAGGACTCGCAGGTTGCTCCCGTCGAGGAGCGCCTGCCCCTCCATGCCGTCGAGGACACGACCGCGCAGACCCCGTCGGGGGACGTGCCGGTCCGGATCTACACCCCGGTCGACGCCGACTCGTACGGACTGCTGGTGTACTTCCACGGCGGCGCGTTCTTCCTCGGCAGCGTCGACACGCACGACCACGTCGCGCGGAACCTGGCCGAGGAGACCGGGCTGAAGGTCGTCTCCGTCGGCTACCGCCGGGCACCCGAGGCGGCGTTCCCGGCCGGCCTCCAGGACTGCCTCGGGGTGGTCCGGTGGGCCGCAGACAACGGCGAGGCCCTGAAGTGGAACGGTGAGACCCTCGCGCTGGCCGGTGACAGTTCCGGCGGCACCTTCGTCGCCGCCGTCGCCGCGATGGCCCACGACGAGGGATTCGACCGCATCACCCACCAGGTCCTGTACTACCCGTCGCTGGACCTGGACTTCGACGTCGACCGCTACGCCTCCCTGCGGGAGAACGCCGAAGGGTACGGCGTGGAGACGGCGGGACTGAAGGGCTTCAACTCCTTCTACGTCGACAGCGGTGCCGACCCGGTCGACCCGCTCGTCTCCCCGATCAAGCGTGCGGATCTCACCGGGCTGCCCCCGGCGCTGATCATCACCGCCGAGTTCGACCCCATGCGTGACGAGGGCGAGCTCTACGGCACCCGGCTCGGCGAGGCCGGGGTCGACGCGACGGTCAGCCGCTATGCCGGCGCCAACCACGGCTTCGTCCAGAACTTCTCGTGGATCCCCGAGTTCCACCGGGCGTTCGCGGAGACGGCCGAGTTCCTTCGGCAGACCCGACCCGGCCGGGGGGAGTGACATGGCGCAGGACGTGAAGATCCATCCGCTCGTCTCGCCCTGGGGTCGATTCGGTCTCTACAGCTTCTTCATCGACGCCCCTGAACCGGCGATCGTCGACACCGGGATCGCCTGCTCGCCCGCCGAGGGCATGGCTCCTGCGCTCGAGGCCCTCGGGTTCAGGATCGAGGACGTGCGCTGGATCCTGTTGACCCACGGCCACATCGACCACATCGGTGGGGCACACGCCCTGTGGGAACTCACCGGCAGACGCGCCCAGGTCGTGATCCACGAGGCCGACGCACACCTGTTGCGCTCGCGGCAGGCCCATGTCGACGAGTACCTGTCTGTGCGTGGGCAGTACCTGCACGATCCCGACGGCGCTGCGAAGCAGACCGCCACGACGGAGGCCGTCATCTCCGGGGAGATGGAACCGACGATGCTGGTGCGGGGCGGCGAGAAACTGTCCCTCGGCGGCGACGTCACCGTCTCGGTGCATTCCGTCCCCGGGCACACCGCCGGATCGGTCGCGTACGTCGTCGAGGGGCAGAACTCCGTGTTCGTCGGCGACGCCGTGCAGGTCCACGGAGCAGCCAACGGCTTCCCCGGCTACGAGGATCCGGACGCGTACCGGTCGAGCCTGCAGTACCTGCGGGACGAGATCCGCCCGGAGCACCTGTACCTGGGGCATCCGTACCGTCGGGCGGACGGGGTCGCGTACGGCGTCGAACTCGATCGGGTCCAGGCTGCCGAGGCACTCCGCGAGAGTGTGGACATCGAGGGCGGCGTCCGCGGCGCGGCCCATCGGTGCCTGTGCGGCGGTCTGCGGGAGACGGACTCGGCGTACTCGCCGTTCGCACCGGTGGCGGAGGAACTCGGCTACGAGGGGGACCCGACGCTCGAACCGTCCCCGTTCTTCACGTCGCTGCACGGCTACCGCACCCAGTTCACCCAGAAGTCTTGACAGAGGATAGGAGTCGCAGACTCATGGCCGATTTCGAAGAATTCGACGCGGGTGGGCAGACCATCCACATCCACAAGGATCTCCGGGTCCCGATGCGGGATGGGATCGAGCTGGCGGCAGACGCCTACCAGGGTGTCGACGACAAGCCTCGACCGGCGCTGGTCGCGCTGAGCCCCTACGGCAAGGAGCTGCAGGCGCTCGCCCTCACGACGCCGCCGCAGCGTCGCCCCAGCCCGATGTGGGACGGCTGCATCGAAGCCGGGGACATCGCCCGCGTCGTCGCGGAGGGCTACGTCCACGTGATCGGCGACCTGCGCGGCTCCGGCGCCTCCGAGGGCGAGCACATCGGCAACTACAACGCCGGTGGCGTGCCGCTGGGGCAGGACGCCTACGACTTCATCGAGTGGGTCGCCGAGCAGCCGTGGTGCGACGGCAACGTCGGCATGATCGGCATCTCCTATTTCGGGTCGATGCAGGTGCTCGCCGCCGCGGAGCGTCCGCCGCATCTGAAGGCGATCTTCGTCAGCGGCGGCCACTACGACTTCTACGAGACCACCTACCACGGCGGCATCATGTGGTTCATGCCGCGTGCCGCCCGCGAGGGCCGCGGCGGCGACTCCGGCTGGGCCTTCACCGACAACGTCAAGTCCCGCATGCTCGAGACGTACTCCCCGGAGGAGATCAAGGAGCGCGTCGCCGAGCGCCTCGAGGATCCGGATGTGGCCGCCTGGCCGAACCTGGTCCACGTGCTGAACTACCCGAAGCACCACGAGGCCTGGTTCGACATCGTGATGAACGAGCTGGACGGCGAGTGGTACGAGGAGCGCAACCCCATCACGCTGGCCCCGAACATCGACATCCCGGTCTATCTGCAGATCGACCAGGGCCGCGGCTGGACGATGGACGGCACGATCGAACTCTTCGACGCGCTGAAGGGTCCGAAGAAGCTGGACATCGGCCCGTACCCGCCCATGCAGTCGCGCCCCTTCATCGAGGAGCACGACAAGATGTTCCGCTGGTACGACTACTGGATCAAGGGCATCGACAACGGGATCATGGACGAGCCCGCGGTGAATGTCTTCGTCGAGGGCTCGCGTGAGCGGGTGACCGGCAGCCAGTGGCCGCCGAAGGACATCGAGTACAAGTCCCTGTACCTGCGTCCGCGCGGCAAGCTGTCCACCGAGCCGGAGCCGATGGGTGCGCAGTACGCCGCCCCGGACGGCTTCTATCAGGCCCCGCTGACCGTCACCGACAAGGTCGAGATCCTGAAGTGGGAGACCCCGGTGTTCGAGGAGCCCACGGAGATGATCGGCACCGGTGCCGCGCACATCTTCGCGGAAATCGACCAGCCGGACTCGAATTTCATCCTGCGCCTGTGGGACTACGCCCCGGGCGGCAAGCGCCAGCTGATCACCACCGGCTACCTGAAGGCCTCGCACCGCGAGCTGGACGAGCGCACCACCGAGGGCAACCCGTACCACCCGCACACCCGCGCTGTGCCGGTCGAGCCCGGGAAGATCGAGGAGTACGTGCTGCGCCTCTACCCGTTCGCGAACACCTTCCAGCCGGGTCACAAGCTGACCGTGGAGCTGTCCAACGGGGAGCCGCCGGCCGACGAGCACAATGCGCTGCTCCCGCCGGATGCGTTCCACCTGCCGGTGGGCCGCCCGGTCACCCACAAGATCTACCGGGACGCCGCCCACCGGTCCCGGCTCGTGCTGCCGTTCACGACGCGCAAGGCGGGGGAGAAGGAGTAGCGACAGCGGTTTCGGACGCCACGTCCTTCCGCCACGGTGCGTTACGCTCGGGCATCGTCCCGTCGGCGGAAGGGCAGTGATGCGTGCGGTGCTCGGCGTTGCGATCGATGCCGGTGAGGTCTGTGCGGTGCTCGTGGACGCCGACGTTCCGGCGCTCGGCCCGTTCGACACGCAGCGGTGGGCCGCCGGCGATGGCACGGACGCCGAGGCGGTGCGCCGGGCGCTCGCGGTGATGACCGAGCGCGCCGCGCGGGCCGGGGTGCGGTTCGCCCGGGCCGGACTGGTGGCGGCCGAGGCGGTCGTGCCGGACTCCGGGGAGACCACGGTGCCGGTGCAGGCCGTGGGGGTCGACGAGGCACGGCTGGCCTTCCTCGCCGCGACCCCGGAACTCGAGGGTGTACGGGTGGTGGCACTGATCGGCCGCGACGATGCGGCCACGACCGCGTCGGTCGCCGACATCCGTTCGGGAGCGGTCCTGGCGTCGGTCGCCGTGGCGGAGGACGACTTCGGTGGGATCGCCCCGGGCTTGCCGGAGGCCGCGGACGAGGCCGTGGCGCGCGCCGGGGTGGCGCCGGAGGCGCTGGCGTTCCTGGACCTGCGACCCGGCGACGCCGCGGTCGCCCGTGAGTTGTCCGCGGTGCTCGGCGTGCCGTTCGTGACCCCGCACGGTGTGCCGTGGCACCGGGCCACCGGAGCCGCGCTCGTGGCCGCACACACCGATCGGCCGCCGGCCCCGGCACCTTCCCCGGGCCGCCGGGTGGCGGTGCTGGTGTCGGCCCTCGTCGCGCTGGCCGTGCTGCTCGGCGGCGGGCTGGCCGTCGCCATCGGTGTGGCCGGACCGTCCGAGCCGCCGCGCCCGGCCGACGCCGTCCGATCCGTGCCCGCACCGCCGACCACCCTCTCGCCGGAGACCGGGACGCCGTCCGCGGTTCCGTGCCCGGGGCGCGACACTCCGGCCGCGCAGGCACCCGGGGTCCGTCCCGCGGGCTGGTCGGTGCGGGCGTCCGACCCCGATCTCGGCCCCCAGCCCGGCCAGACGCCGCCGACGACGACCGTCACCGCACCGCCGTGCGAATGACGTTCCCCGGGACTATCGTTCGATTCAGGCGAGGCGTGCGAGCCGGGCGCCGGCCGCGCGCATGGCGTCGAGATCGGTGGCGACCATGATCTCGGCGAATCGGTCGCGGTAGTCACCGAGGTCGTCGCCGACGGATCCCACCACCGCCACGACCGGCACCGTGTGGACCCGGGCGAGGATCGCCGAGACGATCTTTCCGGCGCGGGACTGTCCGTCGAGGCGGCCCTCACCGACGACGACGAGGTCGGCGTCGGCGAGGGCCGCGTCGAAACCGACGGCGTCGAGCACGAATTCGGCTCCCGAGCGCAGGTCCGCGCCGAACTGTGCCCACATGCCGCCGGCGAAACCGCCGGCCGCGCCGGTGCCGTCGACCTCGCGCGGATCGCGCGGAAGCGTCACGGCCGCGTCCTCGAGGCGCCGCGTGAGCCGCTCCACGGCCGTCGCGTCGGCGCCCTTCTGCGGGCCGAACACCACGGCGGCGTCGGCGTAACGGGTGGTCACGTCCGTCAGCACCGTGACGGTGGCGGTGCCCAGGCCGCCGGCCTCCACGACGGCGGTGATCGCGCCGAGCCCGCCGTCGGTCGTGGCCGACCCGCCGGCCGCGACGACGATGTGCGTGGCGCCGCGCCGCACGGCCTCGACCATCGCCAGCCCGGTCCCGTAGGTGTCCGCCGTCATCGGATCACGGAAGCCCTTGTGCGGTGTGGTGATTCCGCTGAAGGTGGCGAGTTCGACGACCGCGGTGCCGTCCTCGCCGAGTCCGAACGAGCCCGAGCACGGTGCGCGCCAGGGATTCACGGATTCCATCTCGATCGGTTCGAGGCCGAGCGGGCCGGTGAGCACTTCGAGGGTGCCGTCGCCACCGTCGGCCACCGGCACCCGGATCGCCTCGAGCCCGGCGGATTCCGCGCCGGCCGCCACCTCCTCGGCAACCTCCGCGGCCCGGTACGTGCCCTTGAAACTGTCCGGGGCGATCAGCACCCTCACCGGCTCACCACCCATTCGAACGCCGCGGCATCGGATCGGGCCCCCTGCGCAGCGCGGGAGCGGTTCGGCTCGCCCAGGTCGGCGACGACGGCCTCCCCGAGCCGGACCAGGTCGGCGAACACCGCGGGGGTCAGCCAGGGGGGCCGGGTGGCGAAGAGCAGGTCCTCGCTCGCGGTGTTGCCGCTCGCGCCGGGGGCGAACGGGCAGCCGCCGAGGCCGCCGAGCGAACCGTCCACCACCGCGGCGCCCGCCCCGATCGCCGCGAGGCTGTTGGCGACGCCCAGACCCCAGGTGTCGTGGCCGTGGAAGACGATGCGGCGGGCGGGGGAGTCGTCGCGCACCCGGGACACCAGCGCCGCGACCTGCGCCGGCACGGCCTGGCCGAGGGTGTCCGCCAGCACGATGTCGGCGGCGCCGTCGGCCCTCGGGTCGCGCGCGATCTCGAGCACCCGGCCGGGGTCGACAGGCCCGTCGAACGGGCAGGTGAACGCCGTGGCCAGACAGAGCTGGATGCTCCCGCCGGCGGCGTGGGCGTGTTCCACCGCGGCGGGCATCGCGGCGAGGCTCGCGTCGGTGTCCCGGCCGATGTTGGCGCGATTGTGGGCATCCGACACCGACAGGCAGTACTGGAAGTGCCGCGCGCCGGCGGCGGCCGCCTTCTCCACGTGCCGCGGCGTGGCCACCCAGATGTAGCAGCGGTCGAGTTCCTCGGGGGTGAGCATCCCGATCAGTTCGACCGTGCCGGCCATCGGGGGCACCAGATCGGGCCGGGCCATCGAGCCGATCTCGAGCTGCGGCACGCCGGCGGTCAGCAGGGCACGGACGATCTGTGCCTTGCGCTCGGTGGGCAGCACCTTGCCGGTCAGTTGCAGCCCGTCGCGCAGGGTCACGTCGCGCAGTTGCGGTGCCCCGGCACGCACGACATCACCGCTCACGACACCACCGCTCACGACACCACCTCCAGGAGCTCGTCGATCTCGGCCTCGGTCCGGCCGAGCAGGCCGCCGAGGATCTCGCGGGTGTGTTCGCCCAGGTCCGGCCCGACGTTGCGGATGGGCAGCGACCGGCCGCCGAGCACGGGCACGATGCCCGGGAACCCGACCTGCTTCGGCTCGTCCTCGCCGACGTCGACGGCGAAGTGCTGGATCATGTTCCGGGCCCGGTACTGCTCGTCGTCGACGATGTCGGCCGCCGTGTAGATCGGCCCGCACGGCACCCCCGCGGCCTCGAGGATCCCGAGCACCTCGTCGCGCGGCCGGAGCCGCGTCCAGTCGGCGATCGCGGCGTCGAGTTCCTCCCGCCGGTCCCACCGCCCGTTGTTGGTGGTCAGGCCGGGATCGTCGGCGAGGTCGGGCCGCTCGATGGTGCGCATGTAGCGCTGGAAGATGGCGTCCGCGTTGCCGGCGATGATCACGGAGGTGCCGTCCGAGCAGGGGTAGGCGTTCGAGGGGGCGATGCCCTCCATGCGGCCGCCGACCCGTTCGCGCCGGACGCCGTAGGCGAGGTAGTCGGGAATCAGCGATTCCATCATCGACAGCATCGACTCGTTCAGCGCGACGTCGACGACCCGGTTCACCATCGGCAGCGACCCGATCAGCTGCCGCTGCAGCAACGCCGTGACCGAGCCGAAGGCCGCGTACAGCCCGGCGATGGAGTCGCCGATCGACACCCCGACCCGCACCGGTGGCCGGTCCGGGTCCCCGACGAGTTCGCGGAACCCGCCCACGGCCTCGGCGACGGCCGCGAATCCGGGGCGATCCGCGAGGGGACCCGTCTGGCCGAACGCGGAGATCCGGGTGATCACCAGGTCGGGCTTGATCTCCGACAGCACCTCGGGGCCCATGCCCCACTTCTCCAGGGTGCCCGGCCGGAAGTTCTCGAGCAGCACGTCGCAGTGGCGCACCAGATCGAGGATCACGGCCCGGCCCGCGTCGGTACGCAGGTCCACCACGATGGACTTCTTGTTGCGGTTCACCGTGCGGTACAGCATCGACGTGTCCCCGGCGTACAGGCGCCAGTTGCGCAGTTCGTCGCCGGTGCGGGGACGTTCGACCTTGATGACCTCGGCGCCGAAGTCGGCGAGCAGCCGGCCCGCGGTGGGTGCGGCGATGTAGTTGCCGAGTTCGAGGACGCGGATGCCCGCGAGAGGGCGCAGGATCTCCTCCGAGTTCATGCGCAACAGTGTGCCCTCTACCGCGGCGCGGTGCGTGCCCTCTACCGCGGCGCGGTGCGTGCCCCGCACCGCCGGCGAGCGGACACGCCGCGCCCCTCCCGCGCTCGTGTGACCCAGCGCACTATTCTTCACAGTCGGGCAGGGGGCCTCGGGAAGGTGCTTGGGTCATGGTGGTCGCGAAAGTCGTTCTGTGGTGTGCGTTGCTGGTGGGTCTGGTCGGCGCCGGGATCGCCGTCAACGCGCTGCACGTGCACGGTGCCGTCGGCGCGCTGATCGTGGCGTCGGTCGCGGGCCTGGTGCTGCTGCGGCTTCGGCCCGCAGCCCAGCTCGAGGTCGAGCCGGATCGCATCACCCCCTGACCGGTCGCGCCCTGCCGCCCGGGTCCCTTGGGCCTGCGAGCGCCTGCCGAAGGCTCGAATCCAGGGGACGAGCTGTGTCTCGCCCGTGTTGAGCTTGCGGTGGCAGGCACAAGCCTGGACAACCGGGCGTGGCGACGGCATACTCGACGCAAAGCATGCCCTCGCAAGCGCAGGGAGGAGGCGCCGTGGCCACGCCTCGTCGTCGCACCCGCACGGGACGCGGCGGTCTCGGTGACCACTTCGTGGACCGGCGGCACCGGCTCGGCCTCACCCAGTCCGAGCTGGCCGACCTCGCCGGTGTGTCGCGCTCGAGCGTCCAGTCGCTCGAGTCCGGCCGCGCCACCGTGCAACTCGACCTCGTCGTGGCGATCGCCGACGCGCTGGGCTGCGACCTGACCCTCACCACGCGCGGCGACCGGGCCGGGTGAGCGCGGTGGTCGAACGCCTGGTCGCCGTCGACAGCGCCGACGTGTACAAGGGCGACCGCCTGGCCGGGCACCTCACCCGGGACGGCCACGATGTCGTGTTCCGGTACGCGCAGGACTACCTCGACGATCCGGCCGCTCCCGCCCTCGCGTGGACGGTGCCGAAGACCGGCGAGGAGGTTCGCGCCGGCGGCGGCAGCGTGCCCCCGTTCTTCGCCGGCCTGCTGCCGGAGGGCATCCGGCTCCGCGGCGCCGTCGCCGCCACCAAGACCTCCGAAGACGACCACCTCACCATCCTCATGGCGGTCGGCGCGGACACCATCGGCGATGTGCGGGTGCTCCCCGCCGGCGCTCGGCCCCCGACGTCGACGCTCCTGCTCGACCCGGATGCCGTCCGACGTGAGGACCTGCACGAGCTGTTCGACCGGATCTCCGGCCACGAGTCCGTCGTCCTCGACCCGACCTCCCTGCCGGGAGTGCAGGCGAAGGTGTCGGCCCAGATGTACTCCGCCCCCGTCGCGACGGTGCGGGGCCCCGCCATCCTCAAACTCGCACCGCCCCGCGGTTACCCCCGCCTGGTCGAGAACGAGCACTTCTTCATGGGTCTCGCGACCGCCTGCGGCCTCGCCGTCGCCGGGCATCAGCTCGTCTACGACCGCAGGGGCAACGCGGGACTGCTCGTCGCCCGCTTCGATCGATGGATCGGTCCCGGCCACACCGTCCACCGCACCGCGCAGGAGGACGCCTGCCAGGTCCTCGGTGTCTACCCGGCGGCCAAGTACCGGCTGAAGACCGAACGCGTCGTCCAGGCGCTGGCCGCCGCGTGCGAGCACGGCGGCGGATCGGCCCGCGTCGCCACCCTCGAACTGCTGCGGCTCGTGGCCTACTCGTACGCCGTCGGCAACGGCGACCTGCACGGGAAGAACTTCTCCATCCACCTGACCGAGGCCGGGCTGTGGGCCGTCACCCCGGCCTACGACCTCCTGTGCACCCAGCCCTACCTCGGTTGGCGCGACCCGATGGCCCTCGACCTGTACGGCAAGGCCAACAAGCTCACCCGCCGCCACTTCGTCGAGTCCGGCGGCCGGCTCGGGGTGCCCGAACGCGCCGTCACCCGGATGCTCGACGGGATCCGGCGCGGGATCGCCGGCGGCCTCGACCGCGTCGCCGAGATCGGGTTCGACGACCGGGACACGGCCCGCCTGCGGGACATGCTGGTCCGGCGCGCCGACGAACTCGGCTGATCCGGTCGTCGTACGACGGCCGGACCGCCGGCCGGTAGAGTCCCCGACGGGCGTCCCGCACGAGACCGCGGTCGCCTGTCGCGGATCGAAGAGGAGCACCGGGTCGTGTCGCTGTGGTCGACTGCACTGTCCCCCGGGATGCTCAGCGAGTACGTCTGGATCGACCTCATGCCGTGGCTCGACCGGTACGGCTCGGCCCGCAACGCGCAACTGGCCGCCCTCGCGCCCGACGAGCGCTGGTGGGAACGTCGGTCCCCGGCGGAGACCGCCGCCTCCGCCGACGTCGTGGCGATCTGCGGGGAACTGGCCCGGATCTACGTCACCGAGCACCCCGATCTCGCGTTCTCCACGGGAATCGCCGACACCGCCGACGTCCCCGTCGCGGCCCTCGGGCTCGGCACCCGCGCCGCCGCCACCGTCGCGCGGCTGCCCCGCGCGGCGACCACCGCCGGTCTGCTCGGTTACACGCCCGCCGCCCTGTTCTCGGTGCGCGGCGCGGGCCCGGAGACCGTGCACCAGATCGTGCAGGCCGTCCTCGTCCTCGCGATCCTGCGGGACCCGGCGTCGCTGCGGGTGGCGACCGACGCCCCCACGCTCCCGCCGGCGCTGTCGCTGCTGCTCGACGACCTCGTCGCGCTCGCGCGGTGGCGCGGGCTGCGCGCCGAGCCCGACCGGCCGTTGGTGCGGGTCGAGCTCGAGGACGGCACCCCCGAGGAGATCCAGCAGGTCGCCGCGCGCATCGCCGCCCTGACCGCACGTGACCTGCCCGTGCCGGCGCCCCACCGCGCGCTCGACGAACTCGCCGCGTACGTCGCCGGGCTGTCCGCGCCCGAGCGCGACGCGATCCGCCGCCGCGTCCTCGGCGACGAGCCGCCCGACCCGGACGCTCCGTCGACCTTCGCGTTCGGTACCGCCGTCGGCGACCTGCTCGCGGCGCTGCGCGTGGACGTGCGCCCCGTCGCCGCCCTCGACCGGATGCTGGGGCTGCGGCCGGAGCTGGCCCAGCCCGTCCCGGGGCTCGACGTGCCGCTGTGGCGGGCTCTCGCCCGCCTCGACGACCGCTTCGAGGTGGCCGACGGGTGGGTCGCCGTGCCCGGTCTGGCCGAGGCCGAGCGCCGCACCCACGCGCTGCTCGCCGAGTTCGAATCCCCGAACGGGGTCGTCGAACCCGCGGCTGTCGCTGTCGTGTGGGACCTGCCCGCCGCGGAGATCGCCGCGTGGCTGCGCCGGTGCGGGGTACCGATGTTCGAGGGCCGCGCTCTGACCCGGCGATCCGCGTTCGCCGATCATGCCGCGGCGGTTCTCGAGGTGATCGGGGATCCGCTGCCGGCCGCGGAGCTCGTCGACCGGATGGGCACCCCCGCGGGTCCCGCCGCCGTGATCGACGCGATCGGCGCCGACGAGCGGTTCACGCTCTCCGAGGACGGCCGGTGGGCACTCAGCGAATGGGAGACCGACGAGGCGGGCGCGGTGCGCGGCCGCATCGGCCGGATCGTCGACGCCGACGGCGGATCCGCCGACCTCGATCGCGTCGTCGACCGGCTGGTCGAGCGGTTCGGGGTGTCGCCGACCAGTGCCCGCATCTTCGCCGGCAGCGGCGACTTCGAGATCGTCGACGGCCGGGTGCGCCGGCGCCGCCGCACCCACGTGAGCATCAAGCCGCCGCACCGCACCCGTCGCCTCTACCGCCTCGGCGACGTGTGGCGGCTGCGGGTCACCGCCACGCGTGACCACCTGCGCGGTGCCGACTTCCCGGTGCCGTCCGCGGTCGCGGGCGTCATCGGCTGCGCCCCGGGACGCGAGGTCTCCCTGTCGTCGAGGCTGGGTACCCAGGTCGTGCGCTGGACGGGCGCGTCCCCCCATCTCGGCAGCGTGCGACGGTTCCTCGAGGACCTCGGGGTGGAGGAGGGCAACGAGATGTTCCTCGAGTTCCACCCCGGCGGACGGTTCGACGTGCTGCCGCTGCGCACCGTCGCCGACAACGCCGAACCGCTGCGCAAGGCACTCGCCCTCATCGGCCACTCGGCCCCGGAGATCGTCCCGGACGAGGGCGTCGCGCCGGCCTTCGCCGCCGCCGTCGGCCTGGGCGACGAGACCCGGCCGCGCCGGGTGCTCAGCGCCTACCGGGCCCGGCACGAGGCCGAGGTGACCGCATTGCTCGAGCAGGCATGGGTGCGCGTGCCAAGCTGAGCGCATGCCGATCCGCAGACCCGAGCATCCGCTGTTGGCGAACGACGCCGAACGCGTCGTCTGGGACGCGCTCGTCCGGCAGCTCGGCGACGGTGATCTCGTCGCCGCGGGCCGGCGCGTCACCGACCATCTCAAGGACCACGAGATCGACTTCGTCGTCGCCCTCGAGGGCCACGGCATCGCGTGCCTCGAGGTCAAGGGCGGCCAGGTGTGGCACGACGGCTTCCAGTGGGTGCAGGCCCGGCAGGGCAAGGACCGGTCGATCGATCCGGTCCGGCAGGTGATGCAGTCCTGCTACGCGCTGCGCCGCTACGTCGAGGCCGACCCCCGCTGGACGCAGCGCCGGCTGCGCTGGGACCACTTCGTCGTCCTGCCCAACACCGAGGTCCGCGCCGACTTCGCCCTGCCCGAGTGCCCCCGCTGGAAGGTGATCGACCGCAACGACCTCGGCAGCATCGCCGATCGGCTGCGTGCGGTGCTCGACAAGCAGGAACTCGACCGGCCGGCCCTCGTCGCCGACGGCGTCGACCAGTTCGCCGAGGTGCTCGCGGGCCGTGGCCTGCCGCAGCGCGACGTGGTGTCGCGTGCCGTCGCCAACGAGGACGCCGCGGACCGGCTCACCGAGCAGCAGGCCGTCATCCTCGACGCGACCCGCCTGCTGACCCGCGTCGAGGTGCGCGGCGGCGCCGGCACCGGCAAGACGTTCCTCGCCCTCGAGCAGGCCCGGCGCCTCGCGGAGCAGCACCAGCGGGTCGCGTTGATCTGCTATTCGCACGGTCTCGCGTCGTACCTGCAGCGGATCACCGCGACGTGGAACCGGAAGAAGCGGCCCGCATATGTCGGCGAGTTCCACGCCCTCGGCCGGCTCTGGGGGGCCGCCGAGGGGCCCGACGAGGCCCTGCGCACCGCCGACACCGTGCGCTTCTGGGAACACGACCTGCCCGCCCAGATGACCGAGCTGGCCCGGTCCCTGCCGGAGGGACAACGCTTCGACGCGGTCGTCGTCGACGAGGCGCAGGACTTCACCGACGCCTGGTGGGATCCGATCATGGCCGCCCTGCGCGACGAGGAGACCAGCGGCATCTACGTGTTCACCGACGAGGCGCAGCGGGTGTTCGACCGGGAGGGCCGGCCCCCGGTGCCCCTGGTTCCGCTGGTGCTCGACCACAACCTGCGCAACACCCGGCAGATCGCGGGGACCTTCGGCCCGCTCGTCGGGCAGCGGATGCGTCTGCTCGGCGGCGACGGCCCCGACGTGCAGTTCGTCGCGTGCCGCGGCGACGAGGCGCTCGCCGTCGCCGACGACCGGATCGACGCCCTGCTCGACGAGGGGTGGCGGCCCGGCGACGTCGCGCTGCTCGCGACGGGCAGCCGGCACCCGGAGCAGGTGGCGCGCCAGTCCGAGGGCAACTCGGCGTACTGGGACAGCTTCTGGGACACCGAACAGGTCTTCTACGGGCATGTCCTCGGCTTCAAGGGTCTCGAGCGCCGGGCGGTGGTGCTCGCGGTGAACGAGACGCAGCCCCAGGAGCGCTCGCGCGAGCGCCTGTACGTGGGGTTGTCCCGGGCCCGCGATCAGCTGGTGGTGTGCGGGGATCCGGACTTCGTCCGGCAGGTCGGCGGCCCGGAGCTGGCGGCCCGGCTGGGGATCGGCCGATGAGCCTGCTGCGGGACTGGACGGTGTCGGCGACGGCGGGGGAGTTCGTCGGATTCCTCGTTCCCGCCGTCGTCGGGGCCGTGCTGTTCGACAGTGCCGCGGCGCTGCCGGCGCTGATGGCGGCCGGTGTCGTCGAGGGGTCGGTGCTGGGCTGGTCGCAGGCCCGGGTGCTGCGGCACCGGCTGCCGGCGATGTCGGTCCGGCGCTGGGTGCTGGGCACGGGTGTCGCCGCCGCCTGCGCCTACCTGCTGGGGATGTCGCCCTCGACGTTCCACGAGACGTGGTCCGCGTGGCCGGTGGCGATCCCCATCGCGCTCGGTGTGGTCTTCGCGGTGGCGTTGCTGGGTTCGATCGGGGTCGCGCAGTGGCTCGAGCTGCGCCGGCACCTCCCACGCGCCGGGCGCTGGATCGTGTGGACGGCCGGTGCGTGGCTGGCCGGTCTCACGCTGTTCCTCGCGGTGTGCACGCCGCTGTGGCGGCCCGGCCAGCCGCTGTGGCTCACCGTGGCGATCGGGGCCCTCGGCGGCCTGCTGATGGCGTTCGTGACCGCCCTGGTCACCGGCTTCGGCATCCGTCACCTGCTCGGCACGGGGCATCCTGCTGCGCCCGTCGTGAACGCGTAGCACCATGGAGCCATGGCCGACGACGCGCACATCGAGGAACCGGGTCCCGCCGACGAAGGCGTCGCCCGCGCCCTGCGGGACGCGATCGTCTCGGTCGAGGCGGCCGTCGCGCGGGTACACGAGTTCTCCGAGGAGATCTTCGAGCTGGTCGGCGCGCCCGAAGGCGGGGACGCCGTCGACCACCACAACGCGCTGACCCGGGTGGCGGGGCTCCTGGACGCCACCGGGCAGCTGCGCGCCACCGACTGGGAATCCGTGCGCGGCCTCGGCGACGTACTCGCCGATCGGGCCGGGCGGCTGCGCGTCCACGCCGGACGGGTGCTCGACGGGCTCGCCGCCGACGCGCCGCCGCAGGATCGGGTGGCCTGCCTGCAGCAGGCCGCGGAGGCCGACCGGCTCGGCGAGACGTTGCAGCTGCTCGTCCTTGTCGAGGACTCGCTGAACCTGTGGCAGCGGCTGCGGCTCGAACGGATCCGCACCGTCGAGCCGGACCGGCTCGAGCACGAACGCGCGGCGATCGGCACGACGCTGGCCGGGCGCGTCGAGCGGGACGTCGCGCTGCTGCTGTGCGCCCGCGCCCGGCTGGCGAGCTACGCGGAGCTCAAGCCGTTCGAGCTGGTGCGGTGGCTGTCGACCGCCCGGGTGAAGAAGGACATCGCCCGGCTCCGGGCGGACCTGGACGACGTCGCGGCGGCGTTCGGCAGCGCCGCGGAACGCGCCCTCGAGGCCGAGGATCCGTCGGTGGCCGAGAACCTGGCGGAGCTGGGCAAACCGGTCCGGGCCGTCGGCGGTGCCCTCGGCGACAGCGCCCGCACCCTCGGTGACAGCGCCCGCACCCTCGGCGGCCGGGCCGTCGGGGCGGGCAGCACCGGGGTCGGCAAGCTGGGCAGGGGGCTGCACCGGGTCGCGGAGCCCCGCCGGCGGCCGGGCGGCGACGTGCCGCTGACGACCGCCCCCGACGCCTGACCGCCGCGCGGGGCGCGGCGCGGACCGCCCATATGATCGATTCATGAGCAGCGACCGGGCGCCGGCCTTCACCATGCGGCAACTGGTCGCCTTCGTCGCCGTCGCCGAGACCGGCACGATCAGCGCGGCGGCCGACCGGTTGCTGGTGTCGCAGTCGGCCGTGTCGCTGGCCGTCACCGAACTCGAGAAGGCGCTGTCGGCGCAGCTGTGCGTGCGCCGCCGCGCCCACGGCGTGCAGCTCACGCCGGCGGGGGAGTCGCTGCTGGCCCGGGCGCGGGCCCTGCTGCAGCAGGCGGGCGAGATCGAGGACGAGATGCTCGGTGCAGGCGGCGAGCTCGCCGGCCGGCTCGCCGTCGGCTGTTACACGACGGTCGGGCCGACGATCCTGCCGCCGCTGCTGTCCGAGTTCACCGAGCTTCATCCGCGGGTTTCGCTCGAGTTCCGGGAGGCGATGGCCGATGAGCTGGCCGAGCGGCTCGAGGGTGGGGCGCTGGACGCGGTGATCACCTACGACCTGGAGCTGCCGCCGGCCTGGCGCACCGCCACGCTGATGACGAGGCGGCCGGCGCTGGTCGTGCCGGCGGGGCACCGGCTGGCGGCCACGCCCGGCCCGGTGGAGCTGGCCGCGGTGCGGGACGAACCGATGGTGTTGCTCGACGCGCCGCCGGCGTCGACACACGCGCTGCAGGTATGTGCGCGGGCCGGGTTCACGCCCCGGATCGAGTACCGGTCGGCGAACTACGAGACCGTGCGGGCGTATGTCGGCCGGGGTCTGGGCTGGACGATCATGCTGCACCAGCCGCAGCTCAACCGCACCTACGGCGGACTGAAGATCGTGCTGTTGCCGATCGACGTCCCCGAGCTCGATCCGGTGCGGCTGGTCATCGCCTGGCGACCCGACGTGGTGCTCAGCCGGGTGGTGCGCGAGTTCATTTCGTTCGCGACGGCTCGCGTGGGCCGGCTGTAGATCGGTGTCTCCTTTGGGCTGTCAGGGCCGCCCGAAAGACACACCGCAGGTTTCCTCATAACGATCACCACATTCTTGTTCTTTTCTGAGGTTGTGACTGCGGACATACTGGGTTCCGACGCGCTGATCGGCAGCGCGCGGTCCGGGTTCCGTTCCCGGTGCCGATGAGAAGCGCTGATTCACAACCACTTCGAGGAGATCGATAATGTCTGCCACGGACGCCCTGCATCCGCCGGTCCTCTTCGCGCCGGAATACGAGGAGTTCGCCCAGTGGGTCCGCGAGTTCGCGGCACCGCACGCCGAGAGCTACCTCGAACGCGCCCACAGCGAGGAGTTCCCGTGGGACCTCGCCGAGAAGATGGCCGCCCAGGGCCTCCTCGGCCTCGGCGTCTCCGAGGAGAACGGCGGCCAGGGCCGCATCGGCGAGGTGCTCACCAAGACGCACCTCGGCATCGCCCACGAGGAACTGGCCTACTCGAACTTCTACCTCACCCAGCTCGCCTACACGAACAACCTCACCGGCCCGCTGCTCGAGCGCTTCCTCGCCCCCGATGTCGCGAAGGACTGGGTGCGCGGCATCGTCGAGGGCCGCCACGTCGTCGCCCTCGGCCTGACCGAGCCGGGCAGCGGATCGGACGCGATGGCCATGCGCGCCAAGGCCGAGAAGGTCGACGGCGGCTGGAAGCTCAACGGCGAGAAGACGTCCATCACCTTCGCCCCGCACGCCAAGGCGATGATCACGTTCGTCAAGGCCCGTGGCGCCACCCCGGAGGAATCCGGCGTCACCGCCTTCCTCGTGCCCCTCGACTCCGAGGGCGTGAGCATGCAGAAGTTCCCGGACGCCGGCTGGAAGCCGCTCGGCCGGGCCGGCGTGTTCCTCGACGACGTCTTCGTCCCGGACGAGTACGTCATCGGGGGCGTCGGCAACGGATTCCGGCTCGTCATGAGCGAATTCGACTACACCCGTTCGGTCATCGGCCTGATGTCGACCGGCGTCGCCCGCAAGGCCCTCGACATCACCATCGACTACGTCAAGTCCCGCAAGGCCTTCGGCAAGCCGGTCGCCTCGTTCCAGGGTGTGTCCTTCCCCATCGCCGAGAACGCCACCAAGCTCGAGGCGGCCCGCTGGCTCACCTACCGCGCCCTCTCTCTCTCCGACGCCGGCAGACCCTTCACGAAGGAGGCCGCGATGACCAAGCTCTACGCCACCGACGTCTCGCTGCAGACCATCCGCGACTGCATCGTCGCCCACGGCCACAGCGGCTTCGCCGAGGAACTGCCGCTGCAGGCCATGCTGCGCGACGTCTCCGGACTCGAGATCGGCGAGGGCACCCCGCAGATCCAGAAGGTCGTCATCGGCCGCGCGCTGCTCGGACGGGAGGCCACCGCATGATCACCCCCTCCCGCCGCGCCCTCGACGGAGTGCGGGTCGTCGACCTGACCCAGGCCCTCGCCGGGCCGTTCTGCACGTCGCTGCTCGCCGACCAGGGGGCCGACGTGATCAAGGTGGAGCCGCCGCGCGGCGACTTCCTCCGCTACGCCGGCCCGTTCGCCTCCGACGACGAGCCGCGCGACTACGGCGGAGTGTTCCAGTCGGCCAACCGCAACAAGCGGTCGATCGTGCTCGACCTGAAGAAGCCCGAGGGCCGCGACGTGCTGCTGCGGCTGATCGACGACGCCGACATCCTCGTCGAGAACTTCAGCGCCGGCGTCATGGACCGCTTCGGCCTCGACTACGACACCCTCGCCGTGCGCAATCCCCGCCTGGTGTACGCCTCGATCCGCGGATTCGGCGACAAGACCGGCGGGCACAGCCCCTACCGGGACTGGCCGGCGTTCGACATCGTCGCGCAGGCCATGGGTGGGCTCATGTCCATCACCGGGACCGACGCCGAGCACCCCGTCCGGGTGGGTTCCGGTGTCGGCGATACGGTTCCGGGCCTGTTCGCCGCCTTCGGGATCCTCGCCGCCCTGCGCGACGCCGAGCGCACCGGGCAGGGCCAGTACGTCGACGTCGCCATGGCCGACGCCGTCCTCGCGATCTCCGAGGTCGTGGTCAACACCTACGGCCACACCGGCCGGGTCCCCGGCCCGCTCGGCAACCAGCTGCAGGGTTTCGCACCGTTCGACACGGTGCAGGCAAAGGACGGTGTCGTCGCGCTGGGTGCTCCGCACAACCCGCAGTGGGCCAAGCTCGCCGCCGTCATGGGGCAGCCGGAACTCGTCGACGACCCGCGGTTCGCCACCGACCACGACCGGTGGCTCAACCGCGACGCCGTCTACGAGGTGGTCAACGCCTGGACCCGGACCCGCACCATCGCCGAACTCATCGAGCTGCTCGGGGGCAAGGTGCCGCTCGGTCCGATCCTCGACGCTGCGGACATCTTCGCGGACCCCCACTTCCGGGCCCGCGACATGCTGCCGACCGTCACGCACCCGCACAACGGCCGCGCCGTCACCGTCCCCGGTATCCCCGCCAAGCTCTCCAACACTCCGGGCGCGGTCGAGCGCCGCGCCCCGCTCGTCGGCGAGCACACCGTCGAGATCCTCCGCGAGGCCGGCCTCGACACCGCCGAACTCACGGCCCTGGCCGACGCCGGCGCCACCGTCATCCCTTCTTCCGCTCAGGAGCACGTCGCATGATCATCACCAAGGTCGAACTGATCCCGGTCTCCACGCCGCTTGTCAAGCCGTTCCTCATGCCGGGGACCCGGATCACCCACATCCATTCCGTCGTGCTGAAGCTGCACACCGACGAGGGGATCGTCGGCTACGGCGACAGCGGCGACACCTCCACCTGGTACCGGGGCGAGACCCAGGAATCGATGACGGCGATGATCGCGAACCACATCGCCCCGGCGTTCCTGATCGGCCAGGATCCGCTCAACATCGAGAAGATCGTCGGGCAGATGGACACCTTCGTCCGCGACAACAACCAGGCCAAGGCTCTCGTCGACTTCGCGCTGCACGACCTCAAGGGCAAGGCTCTGGGCGTGCCGGTGTACCAGCTGCTCGGCGGGAAGAACGCCGACGCCTCCGTGCAGGGCTGGGTCGCCTCCGCCGGCCCGGTCGACCAGGTGGTCGCCGAGGCCGTGCAGGCCCACGAGAAGGGCTTCTGCCTGATCAAGCTCAAGTCCGACGGCAACTCCGACCACGACGTGGACAACGTCCGCGAGGTCCGTGCCGCGCTGGGGGATTCCGCTCGGATCGTGGTCGACGCCAACGGCTTCTGGAACTACGACCAGGCGCTGAAGACGATGCGCCGGCTCGACCGGTACGGCATGGAGTGCATCGAGCAGCCCGTGCCGCACTGGGACATCGAGGGCATGGCCCGCCTGCGCACCCGCATCGACACCCCGATCTTCGCCGACGAGTCGGCGCAGGAGCTGCACAACATCCGGGAGATCATCGAACGGCGCGCCGCCGACGGCCTGTTCATCAAGATGCAGAAGGCCGGCGGCCTGCTCAAGGCGCAGCGCTGGCTGACGATGGCCCGCCTCGCCGACATGGCCGTCATGAGCGGCTGCATGATCGGCTCGGGCCTCGAGGCCAGCCCCTCGGCGCACCTGATGATCGCCAACAACTGGGCGTCGCAGTTCACCCACGAGAACCTCGGTCCGCTGATCATCAACAACCAGTGGGAGAACGCCGAGCAGAAGATCACGCAGGACATCGCCCTGAACGTCCCGGTCTTCGCCGACGGCAAGCTCTACCCGAACGAGGGCCCGGGCTTCGGAATCGAACTCAACGAGGAGTTCATCGCCTCGCACATCACCGAGGGCAAGCAGACCGTCACCGTCGGCGAACTGGTCGGCGTCTAGCGACGCCGAGAACCCGCAGGAGTAGATCACGATGACCGAACACCGGACGGGCCCGCTGGCCGGCCTGAAGGTCGTGGAACTGGCCGGGCTGGGACCGGCGCCGTTCGCCGCGATGTTCCTCGCCGATCAGGGCGCCGACGTCGTGCGCGTCGAGCGCACCGGCGCCGGGTTCACCATGCCCATCGACCCGCGGCTGGACACCCTCCAGCGCGGCAAACGGATGATCGCCGCCGACCTGAAGGACCCGGACGGGCTCGCGACGGTGCTCGCGCTGGTCGAGAAGGCTGACGTGCTGATCGAGGGCTACCGGCCCGGCGTCACCGAGCGCCTGGGTCTGGGCCCCGAGGACTGCTGGGCGCGCAACCCGAAGCTGGTGTACGGCCGGATGACCGGCTGGGGCCAGGACGGGCCGCTCGCGCAGCGCGCCGGGCACGACCCCACCTATCAGGCCCTGGTCGGATCGCTGCACGCGATCGGCCGGGCCGGCGGGCCCCCGCAGCTGCCGCTCAGCCTGGTCGGCGACTTCGGCGGTGGGGCAATGTATCTCGTGTCCGGCATCCTCGCCGCGCTGTGGGAGGCGCAGCGCTCCGGGTGCGGCCAGGTCGTCGACGCCGCGATCGTCGACGGCGTCGCGCACCTGATGGCCAACCCGTATTCGATGCTCGCCGGGGGCGCGTGGAACGACGAGCGTGGCACCAACCTCATCGACTCCGGGGCCCCGTTCGTCGACGTGTACGAGACCTCCGACGGCCGGCACGCCGCGGTCGCGGCCCTCGAACCACCCTTCTACGCGCAGCTTCTCGCCGGCCTCGGCCTCGATACGGACGGTGAGCTACCGGGGCAGTGGGACCGCCGGCGCTGGCCGGAGCTGCGCGAGCGGATCGCCGCCGCGTTCGCCACCCGCCCGCGCGACGAGTGGGCGGCGGTCTTCCGTGACACGGATGCCTGTGTCGCCCCGATCCTTTCGATGACCGAGGCGCCCGCCGACGCGCACCTCACCGCCCGGGGCACCTTCCTGTACCGGGACGGTCACCCCGAACCTGCGCCCGCGCCCCGCTTCTCGCGCACCCCGGCGGGCGTGCCGACGGCTCCTCCCGTGCCCGGTCAGGACGACCCGTCCGAGATCCTGCGCACGTGGGGCGTTCTCGACGCCGTCGGGCCGACCTCCTGACCTGCAGGTTCACCGGATCCGCGGGTGGCGACCGGTGTCGGTGCCACCCGCGGTCCCGCATGCCGCCATTATTGAGCAGACCTGTGGAATATCACCGGCTAATTCTGCTTTTCACGCCATTGTGACGTGACCCATACTTCAGGGGCCAACGGAGGGCTCGCTCCCCGACACGGAGCGAGCGTCCCGCCTCGTCCGGCCGCATCGGCGGTCGCCTCACCCCCGGCCGCCTCGGCGGTCCCCTCATTCAGGGCCGCGCCCGCCGCGTGCCCCCGCTTCGCCCGCCGGCCGGTCCGGCACCCGTACACAAGGAGTTCGTGATGGCACTTCTCGACGAATCCATCTGGCAGGGAATGATCTTCGCCGGAGACTGGATCCCCGGCGGCGCCGGTGAGATCAAGGTCGTCGAACCGGCGACCGACGCGACGCTCGGCAGCGTCGGCCTCGCCGACGAGGGCGACCTCGAACGCGCCGTCGACCGTGCCGTCGCGGCCCAGCGCGACTGGGCGGCCCGCCCGCACACCGAACGCGCCGCCGTGCTGCGCCGCGCCGGCGACCTGTGGCAGCAGCACGCCGACGAGATCGAACGCTGGATCATGCGCGAGTCCGGCTCCCTGCGCCCCAAGGCACAGCTCGAGACGCACGTCGCGGCGCAGGAGTGCTTCGAGGGCGCGGCCCTGCCCTCGCACGCGCTCGGCGAGATCCTGCCCAGCGAGGCACCGCGCCTGAGCATGTCGAAGCGGGTGCCCGTCGGTGTCGTCGGTGTCATCGCCCCGTTCAACTTCCCGCTGATCCTCGCCATCCGATCGGTCGCGCCGGCGCTCGCCCTCGGCAACGCCGTGATCCTCAAGCCCGACCCGCGTACCGCCGTCTGCGGCGGCGTGGCCCTCGCCCGCATCTTCGAGCAGGCCGGCCTGCCCGCCGGAGTCCTGTCCGTGCTGCCCGCCGGCGCGGACGTCGGCGCCGCCCTCGTCGACGACCCGCGGGTGCCGGTCATCTCCTTCACCGGGTCCACCCCGGCCGGCCGCGCCGTCGGCGCCGCCGCGTCCCGCAACCTCAAGAAGGTCCACCTCGAACTCGGCGGCAACTCCGCGATCGTCGTCCTCGACGACGCCGACCTCGCCGCCACCGTGGCCGCCGGGGCCGCCGGTTCCTTCCTGCACCAGGGCCAGGTGTGCATGACCACCGGCCGGCACATCGTGCACGAGTCCGTCTACGACGAGTACGTCGCGCAGCTCGCCGCCAAGGCCGAGGCGCTGCCCGTCGGCGACCCGGTCACCGAGCAGGTCGCGCTCGGACCGATCATCGACCACGGCCAGCTCGAGAAGATCCACGCTCTGGTCACCGCGTCCGTGGACGCCGGCGCCCGCCTCGTCGCGGGCGGCACCTACGAGGGCCTGTTCTACCGCCCCACCGTCCTCGCCGACGTCCCCGCCGGCGCCCCCGCCTACGCCCGGGAGGTGTTCGGGCCCGTCGCCCCCGTCGTGAAGTTCTCGACCCTCGACGAGGCCGTGGCCCTGGCCACCGACACCGAGTACGGGCTGTCGCTCGGCATCTTCACCCGCGACGTCGGCAAGGGCCTCGCCCTCGCCGAGCGAATCCCCACCGGCATCGCCCACATCAACGACCAGACCGTCGGCGACGAGGCGAACATCCCGTTCGGTGGCCTCGGCGCCTCGGGCAACGGCGCCCGATTCGGCGGTGCCGCCAACAGCATCGAGGCGTTCACCGAGTCGCGCTGGATCACCGTCCGCCGCGACGTGCCCGTCTACCCCTTCTGAGCGGCCCCGCCGACCGGATCTAGCATCGTCCTCGCAGAGTAAGGACCCACCATGACCCTCGCAGACCCAGAGCGCGCCGCCATCGTCGCGCCGGCGGAGCGGAACAAGGACATCCGTCGCGTCGTGTTCTCGAGCTACCTCGGGAGCACCGTCGAGTTCTACGACTTCATCCTCTACGCGACCGCCTCCTCGCTCGTGTTCGGCCCCGTGTTCTTCGCGAACCTCAGCCCCGGCCTCGCGCTGATCGCCTCCTACGCGACCTTCGCCATCGGCTACCTCTCCCGCCCCCTCGGTGGCATCGTCTTCGGCCACTTCGGCGATCGCATCGGCCGCAAGAAGATGCTCCTGCTGTCGATGACGATCATGGGGGTGGCCTCCTTCCTCATCGGCCTCGTCCCGGCGATACCCACCTGGGGCGCCGTGATGCTGATCCTGCTGCGTGCGGTGCAGGGCGTCGCGATCGGCGGCGAATGGGGCGGGGCGGCCCTGATGTCGCTCGAGCACGTCAAGGGCCGCCACCGCGGCTTCGCGGCGGCGTTCACCAACGCCGGTGGCCCCACCGGCGCCGTGCTCGGCACCGTCGCCCTCTCGCTCGCCGCTCTCCTGCCGGAGGACGACTTCCTCTCGTGGGGCTGGCGCGTCCCGTTCCTGTTCTCGGCCGTCCTGCTCGCCGTCGGCCTGTTCGTGCGGGCCCGCATCGCCGAGAGCCCCGTCTTCGAGGAGGCGCTGCGCGCCGCCGAGGCGAAGAAGGACCGGAGCACGGAGACCATCCCGCTGGTGACGATCCTGCGCGCGCCGCGCACCCTGATCCTCGCCGGACTGGTGTGCACCGCGCCGTTCGTGATCCAGGCCCTGTTCTCGACGTTCGTGATCACCTACGCCGCCGAGAACGGTGTGTCCCGCTCACAGGGCCTCACCGCCTTCGCGATCTGCCAGTTCGTCGCGATCTTCGGCATCCTCGGCGCCGCCCGGCTGTCGGACACCTACGGGCGCAAGCCCGTCATGATGACCGGCTTCGTCGGCATGGTCGTCCTGGCGTGGCCGCTGTTCCAGCTCGCCTCGTCCGGCAACTTCCTGTTGGTCGTGCTGGCCTTCGTGATCGCCTGCTCGGTCCTGCAGTCGCTGACGTTCGGCCCCATGCCGGCGTTCCTCGCCGAGCAGTTCGGCACCCGCGCCCGCTACACCGGCGCCTCCCTCGGCTACCAGATCGGCAGCCTCCTCGGCGCCGGCTTCACCCCGGTCATCGTGGCCTCGCTGTACGCCGGCTCCGGCACCATCGGCAGCGTGATCGTGTACCTGATCGCCGGCTGCGCCCTCAGCGCCGTGGTCCTGGCCCGGTTCGTCAAGGAGAGCAAGGACGTCGACCTGAGCGCCTGATCCGCGCCACCGGCGAGGCCGGGCACCGCACGGGTGCCCGGCCCCGCCGCGCGTAGTCGACGTCGAGCGGGACGTCGCGCTGCTGCGCACCCGCCTGACCGGCGCGGGCCCGTGGGAGCGGGAGGTTGCCGCGACCACCGGGCTGTCGTTGCGGCATCCGTCGAGTGGCACCGGCGACAACCTCCGCTGGGGACGAAAGGCTCCCGCTCGATACCGTTGCCCGCATGACCCGTCCCGACTCGGTGCCCAACTTCACCATGCGCCAGCTCGCCGCGTTCGTCGCGGTCGCCGAGACGGGAACGATCGCCGGCGCCGCCGAGCGGCTGCACCTGTCGCAGTCCGCGCTGTCCGCGGCGCTCACCGACCTGGAGAAGTCGCTCCAGACGCAGCTGGCCGTGCGACGGCGGGCCCGCGGCGTGCAGCTGACGGCGATGGGGGAGGCGGTACTCGCCCGCGCCCGGGTGCTGCTGCACCAGGCGAGCGAACTGCAGGCCGACGCGGTGGGGGAGGGCGGCGGCGTGGCCGGCCCCGTCGCCATCGGGTGCTACCCCGCCCTCGGGCCGACGGTGCTGCCCGCGCTGCTCGCCGGCTTCACCCACCGCTTCCCGCGCGCGCGGGTCGAGTTCCGGGAGGACACCCAGAACCGGCTGCGCACCCAGCTCGACAACGGCGAGCTCGACCTCGCGATCGTCTACGACCTCGAACTGTCCGCGGAGTGGCGCAAGGCGACGCTGATGACGCGCGAGCCGACGGTGCTGCTCGACGCGAACCACCGTCTCGCCGGCGGGGACGGCCCGGTGCGGCTGGCCGACCTGCGCGACGACCCGATGGTGCTGCTCGACGCGCCGCCGAGCAGCAACCACGCGATGGAGGTGTGCCGGGGCGCCGGGTTCGCGCCGCGCGTCGCCTACCGCACCTCCAACTACGAGACGGCGCGGGCCTTCGTCGGCCGCGGCCTGGGGTGGACCCTGCTGCTGCAGCGACCCCCGCTCGACGTGACGTACGAGAACCTCCCGCTCGTCGTCAGGCCACTCGTCGATCCGGTTCCCGACTCGGTCGACGTGGTCGTCGCCTGGCATCAGGACTCGATGCTCAGCCGGGTGACACGAGCGTTCATTCACTTCGCATCCACCGGAGGGACACCCACCGCGAGACCCTGACCTGCGGTGATCCGAAGTACCACGGAATTTCCGGGGTATCAGCACGAATAGTTGCGCTTTTCAACCGCTTGTGATGGGGGTCATGCTTGCCCGGTCCGCCGTGACGCGGGCCGTATCGTGAAAGGCAAGCAACACATGACGATTACCGCACCGGCACCGTCGCCGGAGGTGCTGCAGCGCAAGGCCCGCAAGGCGGCGCTCGGCAGTTTCGTCGGCACCGCGATCGAGTGGTACGACTTCTTCATCTACGGCACCGCCGCCGCCCTCGTGCTCGGGCCGCAGTTCTTCCCCGGCACGTCCGAACTGGCCGGCACCCTCGCCGCCTTCGCGACCCTCGCCGTCGGCTTCGTGGCCCGCCCCATCGGCGGCATCGTCATGGGCCACTTCGGCGACCGCGTCGGCCGCAAGTCGATGCTCGTCACCTCGCTGCTGCTGATGGGCTTCGCGACCGTCGCCATCGGTCTGCTGCCCAACTACGCCGCCATCGGCGTCGCCGCCCCGATCCTGCTGGTGGCCCTGCGCTTCGTCCAAGGCCTCGGCGTGGGCGGCGAATGGGGCGGGGCGGTCCTCGTCGCCACCGAGAACGCCCCGGTCGGCAAGCGCGGTCTCTACGGCGCCGCACCCCAGATCGGCGTTCCCGCGGGCGTCCTCCTCGCCAACCTCGTGTTCCTGCCGCTGACGGCCGTCCTCGACGACGCCGCGTTCGCGGACTGGGGCTGGCGCGTGCCGTTCCTGCTCAGCGCCGTCCTCGTCGGCGTCGCCATGTGGATCCGGCTCGGGCTCGAGGAGAGCGCCGACTTCGAGAAGAGCCGGGACGCGGCCGGGGACGTCAAGCTCCCGCTCGCCGAGGTCCTCGTCAAGCACTGGAAGACCGTGCTGCTCGCCGGCGGCACCTTCGTCGCCACCAACGGCATCGCCTACGCCTACATGGTCTACGTCCTCAAGTACGGCGAGTCGCAGCTGGGCTTCGGCAAGTCGACGATGCTGTTCCTGCTCATCGCCTCGTGTCCGTTCTGGATGGCCGGCATGGCGATCAGCGCCTACAAGTCCGACATCGTCGGCCGGCGCCGCGTCTACATCGTCAGCTCGATCGCCCTCGTGATCGTCGCGGCACTGTTCTTCCCGCTGATGGACACCGCGATCCTGCCCGTGATGCTCGTCGCGATGATCACCCTCGGCTTCGTCCTCGGCGCCTGCGCCGGACCGCAGTCCGCCCTGTTCGCCGAGCTGTTCCCCGCCCACATCCGCTACAGCGGCGCGTCGCTCGGCTACCAGATCGGCGCGATCCTCGGCGGCGGCCTCGCCCCCATCGTGGCGACCTCCCTCTTCGCGGCCTTCGGCACCTCGCTCGCCGTCACCGCGTACTTCGTGCTGATCGCGCTCGTCAGCCTGATCAGCATCCTCCTTCTCCGCCATCCCCACGACCCCTCGGTCGGGGTGGCGCAATCCCATCGGTCCGAGCAGGAAGTGGCCTGAGGCATGTCGACCTATTACCAGCCCCCCAAGTACCCCGCATCCGACTTCGCGTCGATGCAGCCCGATGCCGAGGCGCTGCCCGTCGTCGTGGTCGGAGCCGGACCCGTCGGCATGGCCGTCGCCCTCGGTCTCGCGCAGCGCGGCATCCCCGTGACGATCCTCGAGGCGGCGGACCAGGTCTCCTTCGGCAGCCGCGCCATCTGCATCTCCCGGCACAGCCTCGAGGCCGCCGCACGCCTCGGCTTCGGCGCCGAGCTCGAGAAGATCGTCCTGCCCTGGGTCGGTGGCCGCAGCTTCTACCGCGACCAGCAGGTGCTGCACTTCCGGATGCCGCAGCGCGAGTTCGACGTGCGACCGCCGATGATCAACGTCTCGCAGTCCGAGTACGAGCAGATCGTCGTCGACACCCTCGAACAGAACCCCCTCATCACGCTGCACTGGCAGGCGAGCATCGCCGGCATCCTCCGTGGCGACGACGAGGTCACCCTGGAGGTCGACACCGCGTTCGGCAAGCGTCACCTGCGCGCCGCGTGGGTCGTCGCCGCCGACGGTGGCCGCAGCCGCATGCGCGAGCTCGCGGGTCTGCGCCTCGAGGGCACCAACTACGAGGGCCGCTACGTCATCGCCGACATCCACTGGGAGTCGGACCTGCCCGCCGAGCGCATGGTCTGGTTCGATCCGCCGAGCAACCCCGGCTCGACGATCATCATGCACAAGCAGCCGAAGAACATCTGGCGCATCGACTACCAGCTCGACCCGTCCGAGGACGCGGAGATCGAGACCCAGGAAGACGCCATCCGGGCCCGCATCACCAAGCACCTCGACTGGCTGCAGAACGACCTGCCCTGGACGCTCGAGTGGCACGGGTTCTACAGCGCCCGCGCCCTCGCGCTGCGCGAGTTCACCCACGACCGCATCCTCTTCGCCGGCGACGCCGCGCACCTCGTGCCGATCTTCGGCGTGCGCGGCCTGAACTCCGGCATGGAGGACGCCGAGACGCTTGCCTGGCAGCTCGCCGCCGTCGTCCACGGCAACGCGGACGCCGCGCTGCTGCAGGCGTACTCGATCGAGCGGCACGACGCGTGGGAGCAGAACGTCGCGAACGCCGGCAAGTCCACGCTCATCATGTCCCCGGGAACCCACGGCTACCGCACCACCCGCGACGCGGTGCTCGCGCTCGCCGTGGGCCGCCCCAAGTTCGGTGAACTGATCAACCCGCGTCAGTCCAGCGCCACCCATGCTCGCCTGTCGCCGCTGACCTGGCCGGTCGCGGAGGGGCTGACCGGGGTGCTGCCCGGTGACCCCGTCGAGGACCGCCGCGTGCGGGTCGTCACCGCCGACGGCAGCACCGCATCCTCGCTCAACGTGGTCCGCGGCACCGGCTTCGCCGTCGTGGGCTTCGGCCTCGACGCCGCCGGCGGCGCCGCGCTCGCCGCGGCCACCGCCGACCTCGCCGATGCGCTCGCGCCGGAGAGCGTGCGCGCTGTTGCCGTCGGCGGTGCCGACAGTCCTGCTGCCGTCGGCGGTGCCGACAGTCCTGCTGCCGTCGGCGGTGCCGACAGTCCTGCTGCCGTCGGCGGTGCCGACAGTCCTGCTGCCGTCGGCGGTGCCGACAGTCCTGCTGCCGTCGGCGGTGCCGCCGCCGACGGGGTCACGGTGCTCGACGCGCCCGACCTGGCCGAGGCGCTCGGCGCGACCGCGGGCGAGGCCTTCGTCATCCGCCCCGACGGCCTGCTGCTGTGCCGGGTGCCGGTCGCCGAACTGTCCGGCGTCGCGGCCGCGCTCCGCGCCGGCACGGCACCCGAGGGCCCGGCCGTCCCCGCCCGCCCCGCGCAGGTGCTCACCGACGAGGAGCAGCGCCGCGAGAACGTGTGGCTGGGTCTGTCGGATGCGCTCGATCAGGTGGACCCGTCCGACCGGGAAGGCTTCCTGGTCCGGCTCGCCCTGCAGCTCGGCTCGCAGGCCGGCCACCGCGAGTTCGAAGAGGCCATCGCAGCGGCGACCGACACGTCCCCGGTGCGCACCCAGGAACTGGCCCCACAGGCCTGAGTCCGTCCGACGACGGCGCCCCCGCCCGGCGATCCCGGACGGGGGCGCCGTCGCGCGTTGCGTGTCAGGCGCCGATGGAGGCGCCGAGCATCGGCCAGGCCCGGTGCAGGTCCTCCTGCCAGTAGCCCCAGGAATGGGTGCCCACGGGCCGGAAGTCGACGGTGGCCGGGATGCCGAGTTCGGCGAGCCGTCGGGCCAGCAGATGCGTGCATTCGTTGGTGGCGGCCTCGATGATGCCCCCGACGACGACCTGCTCGGCGAGGTTCGCCGGGTCGCCGGCGACGTTCGGATGATCGAGCCGGTCGTACGGACCGGGCAACCCGGTGCCGTTGGACAGGTAGATCTGCATCCCGCGCAGCTTCTCGGCGTTGACGTACGGGTCGTTGGCCACCCAGGCGGGGTCGCCTTCGGGGCCCCACATGTTGTCGGTGTCGCCGCCGCCGCGCACCTCGACGACGAGTTCGACGTAGGTCCGGCCGGGACGGGTGCTCGTCTGGGCGCAGCCACTGAAGGCGCCGACACCGCGGTACAGGCCCGGTGCGGATTCCGCGAGACTCAGCACGGATGTCCCCGACATCGACAGTCCCGCAATGGCATTCGCGCCGGTGGTGCCGAGCGCCGCGTTCACGATCGGCGGCAGCTCGCGGGTGAGGAAGGTCGTCCATCTGTTCCGGCCGAGGACCGGGTCGTCCTGCTTCCAGTCGGTGTAGTAGCTGAACGCGCCCTCGAGCGGCAGCACCACGTTGACGTCCTCGTCGGCGAAGAAGTCGGCCACGTCGGTGCGGTCGAGCCAGGTGAGGGTGCCGCCGTCGCCGCCGCCGGCGCCGGCGAGCAGGTACAGCACCGGGCGGGGGGCGCTCGTGTCCCGCGGCAGCAGCACCGCCACCGGAATCACGCGGCTCATCGACGCCGAGTACACGTACAGGGTGCGCTGCCGAGGGCTGTTGTCCTCGCTGCGCTCGAGGTACGAACCGCCGGCGCTCGGGGCCGGCTGCGCCGCCGCGGGTGCGGTCACGGCGAGCGCGGCGGCCGTCAGCGTCGCCGCGACGACTGCCGTCACTCGACGGAACGGTCTCGGACGGCGCATGGGATCACCTTCGGTCGGGACGGGATCATTCGATGCTACGACGCACAAGAGCCCGCACGGGGCATGTGCGGGCTCTTATGCGCCGGACGGTCAGCTGAGCAGATCCAGGATAAGTTTGAGCAGGTCACCGAGCTCGAGTGAACCGAGCAAATCTTGGAGGCTTGACATGAAATCTCCTTCATTTCTGTCTGTTCGGGCGGACTTTTCATGTGTAACACGAGTGTGGTTGAGGCGCAGGTAATTCGGATATCCATTGTCCTTTTTATTTGATATTCGGCATTTCGGCCGGTCAGGGGCAGGGAAGCCTGCAGATATGTGGGCGAGCATATTGTTCGGACGGCAGCCGGGGCGCGGGGATTCGGAATTATGTGCGATTCGCGAGGTCGGCCCGGAATGTGAATTACCGGCTACGGCCGGTCGATATTCCGGACGATCCGGGCGGCGAAGGCGTCGATGTCGGCCCAGTCCCGGTGATCACCGTACCGGCCGCCGGTCAGGCGGAACACCACCCGGCCCAGAGGCCCCGGCCACTGCTCCGGCTCGATCGCCCCGGCGAAGGCCCGGTACTCGCGCACGTTCGCCGTCGCCCGCAGCGCCGCCGCCACCTTCGGCTCCTTCATCTTCGGCCGCGCCCACCCGGCCAGCCGCGCGGAGATCATCGCGCTCGTCGCACCGATGGTCTGCACCGAGAACAGCCACGCGGGCTTCCCCGCGAGGTGCGCGCGGTGCAGATCCGCGAAACGTGCGGCGGGGGCGAGCCACTGCCCGTTGTGCACCGAACTGCCGAGCACGAGGGCGGCGTAGGCCGACGGATCGACCGGCTCGGCCAGATCCCGCAGGTCCGCGTCGTGCCCGGCCTCGGTGAGCCGCTGCGCGATCCGTTCGGCCACGCCGCGGGTCGCCCCGTATGCCGTCGTGTACGCCACCAATACCTTCACGTGAGCTCCCTCCGCCGACCCGTCCCGATGACGAGACGATTATCCGGCTGTGCCGGAGGGTGGCCGCCAGTTCCCTGGGAAGCCCGGCGCGTCGGGGGTGTCGAGAAAGCTCGACACGTCCCCCACGCATCGCTCACCCGTCATCACTCCCAGGTGGCCCACCCCGGGATGGACGAGCGCCCGGCCCCGCGGCACGGCGGCCGCGGCCTCCCGGAACAGCGCGGCGCCGTAGAAGCCGTCCCGGTCGCCGCCGATCACGAGCACCGGACACGACACCTCGGGCAGCCGGGCGGTCACGTCGAAGCGGTCCTCGGCCTCGGCCACGGCGAGGAAATCGTCGTACCCGTGCCGGGCGCCCGAGGGCTCGAGCAGCCATCCCAGCGCCCACAGCAGCCTGCGTGACCACCATCGCGCCCCCGTCGTCGCCGCGAGCTCCGCCATCGCCCGTCGTGGATGCCCCTCGCGCACGGCGGCCGCGGCCCGTCGCTGCACCTCGCGGCCCGGGCCGAGGCGGTGCGCCGACGCCACGAGCACCAACCTGCGCACCAGCGCCGGGTGGTCGAGAGCCAACTGGAGCGCGACGCTGCCGCCGGTCGAGACGCCCAGGACGTCGACCGGGCCGGGGAAGTGGTCGGGCATCGCCTCCGCGTAGTCGCGGGCGAGATCCGCCATGGTGGCTCCCGGCTGCAGGCCCGGCCGGCGGTTCACCCACCACACGCGGCGCGTCGTCGTCCAGGGCGCGATCTGCCCCAGCTGGAGGCGACGATCGAAGCCTCGGGGCTGCCGGTGGTGATTCGACAGGCCGGGCATGAACAGCAGGGGCGGACCCGTACCGGCGCACAGGTAGGGCATGCCCGAGTTCCAGATGCCCTCCTGTGCTGCGATCACGCCGCGTCCAGCGTCCGGGCGATGCTCCTCGCCCAGTCCTCGATCTCCGGCCAGTCTCGGAAATCGCCTTCGGGCAACACCTTTCGGCCGGCGGGTAACTTGCGCATCAACCGCGCTCCGACACCGAGCGTCTTCGGGTCGAGGGCGCCGAAGAACACGTGGTGCTCCCGTGGCGCGACCGCGTCGGTCAGCTCCGGCAGTTCCCGCGGGGCCGCGCCCTCCCGCACGTTCTGTCCCTGGTCGTCGACCTCGTCGGTGCCGAGCGGTCCGCTGGTGAACAGCCAGACCGGGCGGGCGACGAGTCCGTCGCGGTGCTCACGGACGAACGCGCTCGCCGCCTTCTCCCAGTGCCCCAGGTACGCGGAACTGCCGACGACGCAGGCGTCGTAGTCGTCCACCGACGCCGGAGCCGGCAGTTCCAGAGTGTCCGCCGCGTGCCCCTCGGTCCGGAGAACCTCGGCGATCCGCTCCGCGATGCCGGCGGTGGCGCCGTGCCGGCTTGCGTACGCAACGAGAACCTTCATGGCGGGTACCCCTGTCGTCGAGCTGTGCTCCTGCCGGCCCGTTCCACCATCGGCCCCGCCGGCGTCACCCGTCAAGCGCTCCTCAGCCGAGGGCGTCGAGGACGTCCTCGATCGGGGTGTCCCCGTTGTTGAACTCGATGGTGCGCCGCACCGTCGCGGGCCGGTGCAGCGCCGCGGCCGCGACCGCCGCCACGTCCGCCCGCGAGACCTGTCCCTTGCCGGCGTCCGGTCCGGTCTCGATCCGGCCGGTCGGCGGATCGAGGGTCAGCGCACTCGGGCCCAGGATCGTCCAGTCCAGGTCCGTGCCGCGCAGGTGCGCGTCCGCGGCCGCCTTCGCCTCGGCATACGCGTAGAAGCCGTTGTCCTCCGGGACGCCGTGGTCCGGGCCGGCCCCGAAGTACGACACCATCACGTAGCGGCGCACCCCCGCGCGCTCGGCCGCGGTCATCGAGGCGATCGCCGCGTCGCGGTCCACGGCGTACGTGCGCTGCGGGTTGCCGCCGCCCGCGCCCGCCGACCACACCACCGCGTCGTGACCGGACAGCAGCGGCACGAGTTCGTCGACGCCGAGGTGCTCGACGTCGGCCACGACGGGGGTCGCGCCCGCGGCGCGCACGTCGTCGGCGTGGTCGGGGTTGCGGATCACCGCGGTCACCTCGTCGCCGGCGTCGGCGAGCAGCTGCTCGAGGTGCAGGGCCACCTTCCCGTGGCCGCCGATGATCACGATCCGTGCCATGTCGAATCCTTCCCTCGCCGGCCCGCCCGTCGGGCCGCCTCTCACCATCGCACCACGGCGGCGGCGATCCGTGGGGGAGCACCGACCGGCGACGTTCGCTCACCGAACGTTCACGCTCCGGGCACCCGAGGTGCAACGTACAACGGGCATGCTGGGGCGATGAACCGTGTCGTCCTGGAACTCCGCCACGTCGAATGCGAGGGCCCCGCCGCGTATCTGCCGGTGCTCGAGCAGTACGCGCAGGTCCACACCGTCCGGCTCGGGCACGACCCGGTGCCCGCGGCCCTCGACTACGCCGCCGTCGTCGTGATGGGCGGCCCGATGGGCGTCGCCGACGCCGCGACGGTGCCGTGGCTCGAGGAGGAGATCGCCTACCTGCGGTCCGCCGTCGCCGCCGGCATTCCGGTGTGGGGCGTGTGTCTCGGCGCGCAGCTGCTCGCCGCGGCCCTCGGCGCCGACGTCCACACCGGCCCCGTCCCGGAGGTCGGCGTGGGCGAGGTGGAACTCGCGCACGCCTCGGCCGCCGACCCGGTGTGGGGCGAGCTGCCGTCCACCTTCCCGGTGCTGCAGTGGCACGCCGACACCTTCGACCTGCCGCCGGGCGCCACCCTGCTCGCATCGTCGCGGGCCTACCCGAACCAGGTGTTCCGGTACGGCAGCAGCTACGGCGTCCAGTTCCATCTCGAGACCGACGCCGACCAGCTCGGTGACTGGCTCGCGATCGACGAGTACCGGGCGTCGCTCGAGGCGGCCCTCGGGCCCGGGTCCGCCGACGCCGTCGCCGCCGAGCTGCGGTCGGTACAACCCGAGACCGTCGCGCACGCGACGGCCGTGATGAAGCGGTGGCTCGAGACGTACGTCGTGTGAGCGGTCGGACCCCCCGTGCGCCGATGAGTTCACCCGCCTCGCGGAGTCCGAATCTGTGCAATGCTGTCGACAGTGCAGGAGGTGCCCGGTGCATCAGCTGGTGAGGGTTCAGAACTTCGCCGTCTCGGGGGACGGTTTCGGGGCCGGGGAAGGCCAGAGCCTCGAGCGGCCGTTCGGGCACGCGGACCCCGGTGCGATGTTCGCGTGGGCCGGCGCGACCGCGAGCTGGCCCAACCGCACCGACCCGGGCGGGAGCCGGGGCCTCGACGACTACTTCACGCGGGACTTCGCCCGCAACATCGGCGCCGAGATCATGGGCCGGAACAAGTTCGGTCCGCAACGGGGGCCGTGGCAGGACCACGACTGGCGCGGCTGGTGGGGCGACGAACCCCCCTTCCACACCCCGGTGTTCGTGCTGACCCACCATCCGCGACCGTCGTTCACGCTGTCCGACACGACGTTCCACTTCGTCGACGGCGACCCGGCCACGGTCCTCACGCAGGCGCGGGAAGCGGCGCAGGGCAAGGACGTCCGGCTCGGCGGCGGGGCCACCACCATCCGGGAATTTCTCGACGCGGACCTCGTCGACACCATGCACGTGGCGGTCGTACCGGCGGTGCAGCTCGGAGCGGGAGTGCGCCTGTGGGAGTCGCCCGACGAACTGCTCGACCGGTTCCACCTCGAGGTCGTACCCAGCCCGAGCGGGGTGATCCACCACCTGTTCTGGCGACGGTGACACCGGGACGTCAGGTCTGCAGGCCCGCCCGCTCGAGCGCCGCCTCCACCAGGTACTCGGCGATCGCCATCGACGACGTCGCGCCGGGGGAGGGCGCATTGCGCAGGTGCACCACGCGCCCGTGCCCGGTGATGACGAAGTCGTCGACGAGCGAGCCGTCGGCGTCCATCGCCTGCGCACGGATCCCCCGCGGGCCGGGGAGCACGTCGGCGACGGTCAGTCCGGGCACGTACTTCGCGGCCTCGGCGACGAACCGCCGGATGCTCACCGCCGTGCGCAACTCCCGCATAGCGGCCGGGACGTTGCGTGCGGCGAACCTGCGGAACCCGGGGAAGAACACGGCGTCGCGCAGGTCACGCAGCGACCGCGACCGGCGGTCGTACGCCTCGCGGCCCGGCGCCAGGAAGGCGTTGGGCCCGACCATGATCGCACCGTCGATCCGTTTGGTCAGATGCACACCGAGGAACGGGTACCGCGGATCGGGCACCGGATAGATCAGTCCGCGCACCCGCCCGGCCACCTCGGGCCGCAGCAGGTGGTAGTCGCCGAGGAACGGCACGATCGCGGGTGTCGCGAGGTCCCCGGCGCCGTGGGCGAGCCGATCCGACTGCAGGCCCGCGCACGTGATCACCAGGTCGAAGCCGTCCGTGCCGGTGCCGGTGCCGACGAGCACCTCGTCGCCGCGGGAGCGGACCGCCGTGACGGGCGTGGCCAGCCGGACGGTGCCGCCCGCTGCGGTGACGTCGTCGGCGAGGGCGGTGGTCACCGCGACGTAGTCGACGATGGCGGTGTGCGGGGAGTGCAAGGCGGCGATGCCGCGCGCGTGCGGCTCGATGTCGGCGATCTCGTCGGGCCCGATCCGGCGGATCCCCGGCACCCCGTTGGCGACGGCCCGCTCGTGAATGGCGTCGAGCCGCCCGAGTTCACTGCCGTCGAGTGCGACGACGATCTTGCCGCACTCGTCGTACGGCAGGCCGCGGGCGGCGGTGAACTCGGCGAGCAGGTGCACCCCGCGCCGGCACAGGCGCGCCTTGAGGCTGCCCGGCGGGTAGTACAGCCCCGCGTGCACCACCCCGCTGTTGTGGCCGGTCTGGTGCGCTGCGAGCCGGGGCTCCTTCTCGAACAGCGTGACGTCGGCGCCGTGCATCGCCAGCTCGCGCGCGGTGGCGGCCCCGATGATCCCCCCGCCCACGACGGCGGCCCGCAGCGAACCCATGCGCGCCAGCCTACGAGCCGGCGGCCGAATGTCACACCGGTTCGATTCAATCGAACCGGTGTGACATTCGGCCGATCAGGCCGGCGACGGTGGGGGTCAGCGGTTGCGGTCGGAGCTGTAGCCCCAGAGCCAGTCGGTGTACTTGTAGCTCGACGTGTCGCGGGTGCGGAACAGCTCGTTGCGGGCCTCGCGGCCGGCACCGTCGAGGTGCCAGAGGTCGCCCCACATGCGGCCGGTGGTGAGGATGCGGTTGCAGCGCGGTGCGCGCTCGGCGTTGACGTCGCGCAGGATCTTCGGCCAGTTCGCGTTGTCGCCCCGGTAGTCCTCGGCGGCGTAGTCGGCCAGGCACTTGGCGTCCTCGAGCGCCATGACGGCGCCGGACGCGAGGTACTGCAGCGGCGGGTGCGCGGCGTCGCCGAGCAGGATCATGCGGCCGTCGACCCAGTTGTCGATCGGATTGCGGTCGAACATCGGCCACCAACGGTCGGTCCACAGGTACTTCAGCGCGGTCTGCACGCTCTCGTGGCAGTGGTCGTAGGCGTGCGCGAGCTCGTCCGGGCTGCCCCACTTCTCCTCACCGCGCAGGAATGCGGGCGACTGGAAGACGGCGACCTGGTTGAGCATCTCACCCTGGCGCAGCGGGTACTGGATGAAGTGGCAGCGCGGGCCGATGTAGCCGACGACGTCCTCGATCTCCTCCTCGAGCGGGACCTCGTTCATCGGGAACGTGCCGCGGAAGGCGACGTATCCGGAGCCGACCGGCTTGTCGTCGGACAGCTTCGGGCGCAGCCGTGAGTGCAGGCCGTCCATGCCGAGCGCGATGTCGCCGACGTGCTCCTCGCCGCTTTCGAGGACGACGCGGACCTTGTCGCCTTCGGTGACGACGTCGTGCACGGCGGCGTCGGTGCGCAGGTCGGCGCCGGCCCGGCGGGCGGCCTCGACGAGCACCGAGTGCAGATCGGAACGGTGGACGACGAAGTACACGCCGCCGTAGTGCTGCTGGTAGTCGTGGCCGAGGTCGACCTTGGTGAGGATCTCGGCGGTGACGGCGTCGCGGAAGACGAGGTTCTTCGGCAGGACACCCTTGGAGATGACCTCGTCGTAGACGCCGAGCGCCTGGAGGATGCGGGAGCCGTGCGGCCCGATCTGCAGTCCGGCACCCACCTCGCCGAACTCCGGAGCGCGCTCGAACAGCGTGACCTCGGCGCCCCTGAGGGCGAGGGCGAGGGCGTTGGCGACTCCGCCGATGCCGCCGCCGGCGATGAGAACTCGCGCGTCCTTCAGATCGGACATGACACTCCTTGTGGTCGGTAGATCGATATGACGAATGGATCAGTGGGCCATGATCGGGCCGCGCGGCGCGTCGTCGCTGACGGGGAAGCGCTTCCACACGACGGTCAGCAACAGCGAGGCGATCAGCGCGCTCACGGCGAAGAGGATGAAGTTCGAGTTCGCGCCCAGTCCGGCGGCGAGCAGCCAGCCGCCGATCTGCGGGGCGGCGACGGCACCGATCCGGCCGACGCCGAGGGCCCAGCCCAGCGCGGTGCCGCGCAGGTGGTCGGGGTAGTAGGAGGCCACCGCCGCGATGATGAGGCACTGCGTTCCGTGGGTGCCCACGCCGGCGAGCACGAAGATCGCGTACACCACCGCGGTGGGCGGGGAGAGCAGCAGGGCGAGCAGGGCCACGCCGGCGACGAACGCCGCGACGATGCTGGTGGGCACGGTGCCGAATCGCACGCCGCCCCACGCGGTGATGAACGAGCCGGCCACCGCGCCGAGATTCAGCGCCAGCGCGAAGGTCAGGGCGCTGCCGAGGTCGGTGCCCGTGTTCTGCATGAGCTTCGGCAGCCACGTGCCCAGCCCGTACCAGGCGAGCAGCGTCACCACGGTGACCAGGGCGAACATGATGCTGATGGTCCGGAACCTCGAGCCGAGCAGTTCGCGGAACCCGCCCCCGGTAGGGGTGTCCGTCTTGGAATGGGTGTTGGGGAGGTACTTCAGTGCCAAGGGCACGAGGACGAACAGGGGCACGAGAGCGAACAGGAACATCGGGCGCCAGCCCCAGTTCGGGATGACCGGGATGCCGAGCAGGGCCGCGATGGAGCCGCCGATCGGCACGCCGGACATCATCATCGTCGCGACGGCGGCGCGCCACCGCCGCGGAACGAGTTCGGCGGCCAGGGCGTTCGACGTCGGTACCAGGCCGCCGAGGCCGAGTCCGGCGATCAGCCGCATGGCGCCGAACATGATCGGACCGGTGGCGAAGGCGCAGAGCGTGGTGAACACCGACAGCACCACCACGCAGCCGATGACGGCCTGCTTGCGGCCGATCGCGTCGGACAGGCGCCCGGCGAGCACCGCGCCGATCATCATGCCGAGGAACGCGAGGCTGCCGAGGGTTCCGGCGGTCGCGGAGCTGATGCCCCACTCGTCCTGGAGGCTGGAGATGACGTTGCCGTAGACGATGAGGTCGTAGCCGTCGAAGACGACGAACAGCCAGCAGACGATCACGGCGAGCGCCGTGCCGCGGTGCAGGACGAGCGTGCGGTCGCCGGTGGCGGCGTCGGCGCCGGGGGAACTGTGCATGGTTCTACCGTGATGCGCCCCACTATGCGGGTGCAATAAAGTTCTGGTGTGCAGAAAAAAGCTGCGGCCTCGAAGAAGGCCTCGAAGACCATCACCCGGCCGTCGTATGCCCTGGAATCGGTGGACAACGCCCTGCGCCTGCTGCAGATGCTCCGCGACGTCGGTGCGCTGCGGCTCAAGGACGCCGCCGAGGAACTCGGAACGGCCCCGTCGACGGCGCACCGCCTGCTGTCGATGCTGGTGTACCGGGGGTTCGCCGTGCAGGACGAGAAGCGCCGCTACCACCCCGGCCCGGCGATGGGAGTGGGACCCGCGCAGCAGGGCTGGACGCGGGAACTCACCGAACTCTGCCGGCCGCACATGGAGGCGCTGGCGATCCTGACCGGCGAGACGATCAACCTCGTCATCCGGGTGGGGTCGCAGGCCCGGTTCCTCTACTCCGCGGAGTCCGAGTCGATGCTGCGGGTCGGCGACCGCCAAGGTCAGGTGCTGGCCGCCGAACTCACGGCCGGTGGCCGAATCCTGTTGGCGGAGTTGCCGAGACAGACACTGGAGCAGCTCTACCTGCGGCCGCCGGAGGAGCCGCACGTCGATCCGCGCCCGACGGTGGGCTACGGGGTGGACCGGCGGCTCGCCCCCGGCGAATTCGAGGTGTTCCTTACCGAACTGGAGGCGGCCCGCAGGGTGGGGTTCGCCGTCAACGTGGAGCAGACCGAGGAGGGGGTCGCCGCATTCGGTGTCGCCGTCCGCAACGGGCACGGGCGGGCGATCGCAGCGATCACGGCCGCGGTGCCGATCACGCGGTACCGCCAGCATCTGAACGGGTCCCTCGTCTCCCGGATGCGGGCGACGGTCCGGGGGATCGAGGTCGACGTCGCGCACATCGAATGACGCGGTCCGGGCCGGTCGGCGGGCGGTACGGAGATTCTGCATAGAAGAATTGTTTGTGCCGCGCACGGGCGGGCGACCTACGTTGAGAGCAACGCCGCATGTGTCCCGCTTCACGAGGAGAGGTCATGACCGCTACCGAGAACACCGATCCCGAGCTGCAGCAGCTCTACGCAGACTTCGAGACCGAGCACCTCAATCCGCTGTGGACCCAGCTGGGCGACCTGATGCCGATGGCCCCGACGTCCAAGGCCGTGCCGTTCGTGTGGAAGTGGTCGACCCTGTACCCGTTGGCCCAGCGGGCGGGCGATCTCGTGCCCGTCGGCCGCGGCGGCGAGCGGCGCGCCATCGCGCTGGCCAACCCCGGTCTCGGCGGCGTCCCCTACGTCACCCCCACGCTGTGGGCGGCGATCCAGTACCTCGGACCCAAGGAGACCGCGCCCGAGCACCGGCACTCGCAGAACGCCTTCCGGTTCGTCGTCGAGGGCGAGGGCGTGTGGACCGTCGTCAACGGCGATCCGGTGGCCATGTGCCGCGGCGACTTCCTGCTCACCCCCGGCTGGAACTTCCACGGCCACCACAACGAGACCGACCACCCGATGGCGTGGATCGACGGCCTCGACATCCCGTTCGTCCACTACACCGACACCGGGTTCTTCGAGTTCGGCTCCGACGGGGTGACCGACGAGTCCACTCCGGACGTCTCCCGCTCCGAGCGGCTGTGGGTGCACCCCGGCCTGCGCCCGCTCGTCGGTCTGGACGCCAAGTCCAGCTCGCCGATCGCGTGCTACCGCTGGAAGTACACCGACGCCGCGCTCAACGAGCAGCTCGCCCTCGAGGACGAGGGCTACGCCGCCACCCCGGAACCCGGCCACGCCGCCATCCGGTACACCAACCCGACCACCGGCGGCGACGTCATGCCCACGATCCGCGCCGAGTTCCACCGGCTGCGTGCCGGCGCGCACACCCGCACCCGGCGCGACGTCGGCTCGACCGTGTTCCAGGTCTTCGAGGGCGAGGGCCGCTTCCACCTCGGCGGCCGGGACCACACGGTCACCAAGGGGGACATGATCGTCGTGCCGTCCTGGGTGGAGTGGTCGCTCGAGACCGACGGCGGCGTCGACCTGTTCGCCTTCTCCGACGCCCCGATCGTCGAACGCCTGCACTTCAACCGCACCTACATCTCCGAAGGAGCCTGACCCGACATGCGACTCGCCACCCTCCGCCTCGACGGCACGACCGCCGCCGTGCGCGTCGATTCCGACACCACCGCCACCGTGATCGACGGCTACGCCGACCTGTCCGCGCTGCTGAGTGATCCGGACTGGAAGACCGTCGCCGAGCAGGCGGCCGGACGCACCGTCGACCTGACGAACGCCGACTACGCCCCGGTCGTGCCGAACCCCGGCAAGATCGTCTGCGTCGGGTTGAACTACGGCACCCACATCAAGGAGATGGGCCGCGACCTGCCCGAGTACCCGACGCTGTTCTCGAAGTTCAAGGAGGCCCTCACCGGCCCCTACGACGACGTGATCGTCCCCGAGTACGCCGCCGCGCAGCTCGACTGGGAGGCCGAGCTGGCCGTCGTCGTCGGCAAGCAGGCGTACCAGGTCTCCGAGGCCGACGCCGAGCAGTACATCGCCGGCTACTCGGTGATCAACGACTACACGATGCGCGACTACCAGTACCGCACGCTGCAGTGGGACCAGGGCAAGACCTTCGAGAAGACCAGCGGCTTCGGTCCGTTCCTGAGCACCGACTACACCCTCGGCTCGCGCATCGAGACCCGGCTCGAGGGCGAGGTCATGCAGTCGGCCACCACGGACGACCTGGTGTTCCCCCCGGCCAAGCTGGTGGACTACATTTCCCACATCGTCACCCTGCAGCCCGGCGACGTCATCATCACCGGCACCACCGGCGGGGTCGGGCACGCCCGTAAGCCTGCTCGCTACATCGGCAACGGGGAGACGGTCGAGGTCAGCATCGAGGGCCTCGGTTCGGTGCGCAACAAGACCATCGTCAAGTAGGAGCTCACCTGTGGGGTTCAACGATCTCGACCTGTCCGAGCGGCTGCTGATCGCCCGGCGCGGCACCGCGTACTTCTCCCAGCGTCTCGCCGAACTCACCGACGACGAACTGGACGCGCCGACCGCGCTCGAGGGGTGGACGCGCAAGCACCTCGTCGCGCACGTCGGCTACAACGCCGCGGCCCTGTGCCGGCTCCTGGACTGGGCCGCCACGGGCGTCGAGACGCCCATGTACGCCTCCACCGAGCAGCGTGGTCAGGAGATCGCCGAGGGCGCCACCCTCAACGCGGCGGCGCTGCGGAACCTGTTCACCCACACCGTGGCCCGCCTCGACGAGAAGTGGCGGCACCTGCCGGAGTCGGCGTGGCAGGCGCAGGTCCGCACTGCGCAGGGCCGGATGGTGCCGGCCGAGGAGACCGCCTGGATGCGCACCCGCGAGGTGTGGATCCACGCGGTGGATCTGGGCAACGGCGCGCGCTTCGGCGACTTCCCGCCCGTCGTCCTCGACTCGCTGCTCGACGACATCGTGGGGATGTGGCGCAAGAAGGAGCTCGGCGCCGGCCTCGTGCTCGAGGTCGACGGTCGCGACCCGATCGCGGTCCGGGACACTGTCGACACGACCGCGAAGGTGAGCGGGCCGCTCGCCGCCGTGGTGCGCTGGGCCGCCGGGCGCGGCGCCGTCGGGCTCACCGCCGGTGCCGACGTGCAGCCGCCGCGCTGGCTCTGAATCACCGCACACGACGACGGGGGCCTGCGACCGGAGACGGTCGCAGGCCCCCGTCGCGTCAGCGGGTCCTAGCGGGGGTCGACCTCGCAGGCGATGCCGTCGTCGTCGCGGTCCAGCTTCGGCGCGTAGCCGGGCTCGTCCCGGTACAGCGGCGCCACGCCCGCGTTCCACGCCTCGGTGCAGTTCTTGTATCCGACGCTCGGCGCGGGCGCCGGGGCCGCCTGGGGCGCGGGTGCAGGTGCCGGGGCAGGGGCCGGCGGAGCGGGCTGCGGGAACAGGAAGTCCGCGGAGCCGGTGGGCAGCAGGTCGGCGAGCGAGAAGGCGTTCGCGGTGGCCGGAGCGGCGACGACGAGGGCAGCGCACCCGGCCGCGGTGGCGATGAGCCGACGAATCTTCATGTATGTCTCTTTCTCTCGGGACGGCGCACGGATCGGGGGGAATCCGCGCGGCCGCTCGATTGTCCGTGCGGCGCCTCGCAGCAGAGCACCCACCCCCCGTTTTCGATCATGAGAACTCCCTCATGTCGGTCTCCCCGAGGTTTCACGCGCGGGATCGAGGGTGGGTGTTGCGCAACAGGGCGCACCACCGACAGGAGGTTGGTCATGGAGTTCGGCAGGAAGTGGATCGCAGTGGGAAGTGAGCTTTGCTATCCCCAGACTGACCGGAAAATGACTTGGTGAGTGGGCGCACGACGGTAGCGGGTGAACGGACCCCGCTGTTGCTGATTGTGGATGTGGGATCGGTTCAGGCCGCGGGTTCGAGGCTGACGGTGTATCCGAGCGCGGCGAGTTGGCGGATGTGGTCACGGATCCTTCGCTGGGTGTTGATCTTGCTGGTGTAGTAGTCGACTCCGAGGTCGTGGAAGCGGGCGGTGGGGTCGACGAGCAGGTGCCAGACGGTGACGAGGATGGAGCGTGCGATGGCGACGAGCGCTTTGAGCTTGCCGCGGCGTTTGACCAATCGCCGGTAGCGTTCTCCGAGGAAGGTGTCGGTGCGGGCAGCCGCTGCGGCGGCCTCGCCGAGAGCTCCCTCGAGGTAGGGATTGCCCCTGCCGGGCGTGCCGGAGCGTACTTTGGGGCCGGACTGGACCGTGCGCGGGCAGATCTTGGCCCAGGACACCAGGTGCGCGGGCGTGGGGAAGCGGGTCATGTCCAGGCCGATCTCGGCGACGATGACCTGCGCCCCGAGGGGTCCGATGCCCGGGATTTCGTCGAGACGCTCGACCGCGGTGAGCCCGGCGGCGATGCGGCATGGAGAACCTGCGTTGCCCGGGCCAGTGACGGGGGTGTCCGTAGCGCTGTCCGGGTCGGGCACCATCGTGGCCATCGTCGCGAGCAGTTGTTCGATGCGAGTGGTCAGCGTGGCGACCTGGGTGGACAACGCGTCGATCTGATCGAGCAGTATCCGGGCCAGTTCGGCGTGATGGTCGTCGAACCGACCGGTCAGCGACTCGACGAGGGCGGCTCTTTTGGTCCGCATCCGTCCGCGAGCCAGCTCGGCGAGCCGGCGCGGATCGCGCTCGCCGCCGATCAGGGCCTCGAGCATGTCCCTCACCGAGCGGGAGTCGATGCTCGACGCCACCGACGACACCTTGATCAGGGCATCCTCGAGCAGTTTCTCGAGCCGCTGCCAGTGCCGGGTGCGTTCCCTGGTCAGATCGATCCGCAGTCTGGTGTACTCCCGCAGATTCCGGATCGGAGCGGGCGGCACGAACGACGGCCGCAGCATTCCCTTCTCGGTCAGCTTGGCCAGCCACACCGCGTCCAGCTTGTCGGTCTTCGGTCGCCCCGGGACGTTCTTCACCTCCCGGGCGTTGACCAACTGCACCTCATGCCCGACCGCCTCGAACAGGTAGAACCAGATCCGCCAGTAGTCGGAGGTGGCCTCGATGGTGACCCTCTCGATACCCTGATCGATCAGGTGCTCGGCAAGTTCGGTGACCGCGTTGGCCGTGGCCGGCACGTCCCACACTCTGCTGATCCGCCGGCCGGCCCGGGTCTGCGGCGGTATCCGGGTGCACACCTTCCCCGATGCCTTCGCCACATCGATCGCACACACCCGCTCCACCACCAGCTCGTGATCGCTGTCGGGAATCTCTTCGGGTTTCACGTCGTTCGTCCTCCCGCCGCATCCACTGCTTGTTACAGGCGGGCCGCCCGGGGGTCTCGGTCAAGGGAACCGAAATACTGACCGGCGTGCTCGAAGCAACAGTGCGTGACCCTTCCAGGTCGGGACCCCGGCGCCAGGCTCACATACGGGCTTGCACATCCCAGATGTAGGACGGCGTCGGCAGGCAACCCTGACCCATTTTCACGCCGGCAAGGCGTCACCGGAAGGGACAGAAATTCTCACATGATTTCGGCTATCGGCACTGAACCTGCAATACGCGCGTAGCTACCGGCGCTGAATGCAGATGACCTTCGCATCTTCATCGCCAAGGTCATCTGCACCGCGTCTCGCTCTCATCTTTCGCGTGTCACCTCATGGAACGCTGATGAAGTTCGAAAATCCGCCATGACGGGCAGGCAGGTCGGCGAGTGCTTCGTTGATCTTCTCGAGCGGGAAACTGTGGTGTTCGAAGACCGAGAGGTCGAGGACCCCGGCGCCAGCGAGGTCGGCCATGTCCTGGGCTTCGGCGGTGGAGAACCACAAGCTGCCGAGCACGCTGATCTGCCGGCACATCAGCGAGAACATATCCAGCGGTGGGCGTTCCATCATGCCGCCGATATCGACCGCGACGCCACCGCGACGGAGGGTGGTAATGGCGTCGAGGAACGATTCGGCAGGGGCGCCGGGACCGAGGGCGTCGATGACGATGTCGACGCCCTCGCCGTGGTTGTGCTCGTGCACCCAGTTGCGCAGCTCATCCTCCCCGGCGGGGAGGACGTGGATGCGGTCGGGGGCGATCGCGCGGACGTCGTCGAGCAGACCGGCGTTGCGGCCGGTGCCGAAGATGCGGGTCGCGCCGAGCGCGAGGGCGTTCAGGCAGGTGCCCAGGCCCAGAGTTCCTGAGATGCCGTCGATCAGGACCGTGGTGCCCGGGCCGGCGCCGGCCTTGCGCAGTGCCGAGTAGCCGGTGCCGAGATAGCCGAAGCGGGCGCCTTCCTCGAAGCTGACCGTGTCGGGCAGTTTGACCAGATTGCGTTGGGGTGCGGTCAGATACTCGCTGAGGCCGCCGTAGGGGTAGGCGTCGAACATTTTCTGGCCGTCGGCGCCGAAGGAGAAGTAGCCCATGAAGGTATAGCGGTCACAGTTCTGATCGTTGCCTTGCCGGCAGGCGCGGCAGCTGCCGCAGGAGATGCCGGGGTTGACGTAGACCCGGTCACCGACGGCGACGTCGGTGACATGGCTGCCGACGGCGGCGACGACACCGGCAGAGTCGAGACCGAAGACGGCGGGGAGCTTGGGCAGCGGCAGGTAGGGGAACCATTCGCTGTAGGTGGCCAGGACGTTGCTCAGGTTCGGCACGACGTTGCACGCCTTGACCTGTACCAGCACATCGGTCGGCCGTGGCTCGGGGACGGGGAGGTCCTCGATCTGCATCGGCTGATTGATCTCGTGGAGGCGGGCCACACGCATGGTGGACTTCATGTACGAAAACTCCTGGTATTTATTGTGTTTGGTTGTGGTCTATAGGTGGCGACGTACTGGCGCGGGCATGTGCCCGCATCGAAGCGAGCTTCGGTGTGATCAGGCGCGGGTGCCGGTGACCGTCGCGGTCAGGGCGGTGCGGACCTCGTCGACGGTGCTGATCTCGGCCAGCAGTCCGAGTGAGTCGATGCTCGCGTGGTGCGCTGCGGGGGTGGCTGCGGAGCATGCATCTTCGACGATCACCACCCGGTAGCCGAGATCGCTGGCCACCCGGGCAGTGCCCTCGACGGAGGCGTTCGTGGCCACTCCGGCGAAGACGAGAGTGGTGATGCCTTTCTCACGCAGGACGGTGTCGAGGTCGGTACGAGCGAACGCGCCGATGCGCTGATGGGTGAGCACGATGTCATCTCCGTGCGGTGCGAGCGGTTCAACGATCTCGGCGAGTTCGCTGCCCTCTTTGAGGCAGCCGGATTGAGCGACGATGCCCAGCAGGGGTGAATTGACCTCGAGATCGGAGAAGTCGGGCTTCCACGCGACCCGGGTGTAGACCACGGTTGCGGCGGCCGTACGGGCGGTGGCGATGAGCGCGGCAATCTGGTCGATGACGTGGCGTTCGGTCACCTGCTGGTGAAAGAAGTCGGCGAAGGCGCCGGTGGGGCCGACGATGTCGCCTTGGCAGTGAACTGCCACGACGGCGGTGGTGCGCGGGTCGAGTTCCATCAAGAGCTCCTGGATGGGAAGGGTAGGCGGTCAGGCGTGGGCGAGGATCGAGTGCCCGATGTTGTCGATGTCGCGGGCAGCGGTGAACGGGTTGGACAGGAAGACCTGGAGTATGTCGACGCCGGCCTCGCGCATCAGGGCCGCCTTCTCTCGCAGCTCGGCGGGGGATCCGTACAGGCACCAGTAGTCGACGAGTTCTTTGGTGATGATCGGGCGGTGTCGGGGGTCGAGTCCGCGCAGGTATTTCGCCCAGACATCGAGGTAGTGCGGCTGGTCCGGGGCCTTCGGGTCACCGAGGTATTGCTGGGCGGCGGTGAGGGACGCGTCGACAATCGGATCACCGAGCTCTTCGCGGTGCTGGTCCATCAGGTCGGCGTTGGTGATGCACGAGCTGATCGGGCCGGAACCGAAGCCGTTGGTGACGCCGTCTTCCCAGGTTTCCCCGCTGCCGAGTTGGTAGAACCACGACAGAGAGACGAGCTTGACCGAATCTGGTGCCCGGCCGGCGTCGGCGACCGCCTTGTCGAGTTCGCGGCGGATCAGGCCGATCATGTCGGTGTCGGGCCCGAGGCAGTAGACGACGGCGTCGGCGTACTTCGCCGCCTCGGCGAGCCCGCGGGGCCCGCCGGCCGCGACCCAGATGGGTACGTGGTCGGTGACGTTGTAGAAGCCGCTGTCCTTGTCGAGAAATTCCACTTCCCGGGACTGCCCGAGCCAATGGTGCGTGACCCGGCGGCCGGCCATCAGCTCCCGTGAGACCTCGATCGCCTGGGTGAGTTCGGAGATCTTCGCGGTGCGGTTGCCCATCGAGCGCAGGGCATTGTTGGCGGTGCCGATGCCGAGGAAGGTCCGGCCCGGGGCCAGCGCGTTGAGGGTGGCCATCGAGTTCGCGGTGACCGGGGCGATCCGGGTCAGCGGATTTGGTGACCATGGTGCCCAGGCTGATGGTGGTGGTCTGCGGGGCGGCAAGAGCGAGGAACTGGTAGGGATCGGAGAACAGCAGTGGTCCTTCGCCGACGCCGAAGTGGGTGACTCCCAGGTCCTCGGCCCGTTTCACCATTGCGACCTGATCGATCTTGGCGCAGATGCCGATACAAAATTCCATGTTGTTCTCCTTGCATGTGGCCCGCGTGGCCGTGGGCTCGGCTCCTGCCGCTCGCCCGCACAGGGCGGGGATCCGGGGACCGGGATATGGCGTGTACCGCGTGCCCTCCGGCGGTAGCCACAGGTTGGCCACGATGCCTATCACCAAGATCCTGGAATGCTAGCGTTCCAGATGAAGGTAACCCACAGTGACTCACACCACAAGTACTAGAATGCAAGCTGGTGCGGTGAACGCCGCAGAACAGGGAAGCCATGCCCGGGACGCCGACGGAAAGCTTGACTCGATGACCACTACCGACACCGGCCCCAAGCCGGGCAGCGAGGCCGCCGCCCTGCTCGCCAATGTTCGCACCTCGGGAGCGCGGCTGTCCTCCGCGTTGTACGACATTCTGAAGAACCGGCTGCTCGAGGGTCGGTATGCGGCAGGGGAGAAGATCGTCGTCGAGTCGATCCGGCAGGAGTTCGGGGTGAGCAAGCAGCCTGTCATGGACGCCCTGCGCCGTCTGTCCAGCGACAAGCTGGTCCACATCGTTCCGCAGGTCGGCTGCGAGGTCGTCTCCTACACCCCCCGCGAAGTTGAAGACTTCTACACCCTGTTCGGCGGTTTCGAAGGGGCCATCGCCGCGGTGGCGGCCTCCCGGCGGACGGAGGCCCAGTTGCTGGAGCTGGATCTGATCTCGGCACGGGTCGATGCCCTGATCGCCTCCCAGGACCCGGTGGTCCGCGCCCACGGGTACCGCGTGCACAACCGGGAGTTCCATGCGGCCATCCATGCGATGGCGCACTCGCGGATCATGGAGGAGACCAGCCAGCGAATGTGGGATCTGTCGGACTTCCTGATCAACACCACCGGCATCACCAACCCGCTCTCGAGCGCACTGCCCGACCGGCAGCATGACCACCACGAAATCACCGAGGCCATCCGCAATCGCGACGAAGCTGCCGCCCGCGAGGCCATGGAACGCCACATCGTCGGCACCATCGCGGTCATCCGTGACGAATCCGACGCCCAGCCGCCCAGCTAGACCCCGACAGCTGGGCCGTCGACCGGGGCTTGCTCTCGCGCCGACAAAGCCGAGGGCGGGCTCTCGGCCGTAGCACTGCAGACGATCGCCGGCACCCTGCACGCTTGCCCCTGTCCCGGCTCTGTTAGCCGGGCGCGCCGTTGATCACCTTTACCCCCACCCAGAGACTTGCGTCACCCATCATGCCCGCGTAGCGTCTGTACTAGACGTCTAGCATTCCAGTTGGGTGCTCCCTCTCGAAAATTCTCCAGAGAACCCCCTCTCGAACATCCCCAGAAGAAAGGAGCGGCCATGACGACCGCTTCGCATGCATCGTCCTTCGGGGCACGAGCCTGCTTCCGCCCACAGATCGGGGAAGCCCGACCGTGAGCACCACACCTACTTCCTTGACGAAGACCTCACCGCTGCGGGTAGCGATGGCCAGCTTCATCGGCACCACCGTCGAGTACTACGACTTCTTCATCTACGGCACCGCGGCCGCGCTGGTATTCCCTGAGTTGTTCTTCCCGGATGTCTCGTCCGCGATCGGTATCCTGTTGTCGTTCGCGACCTTCGGCGTTGGGTTCCTCGCCCGCCCGCTGGGTGGCGTCGTCTTCGGGCACTTCGGTGACCGGGTCGGCCGCAAGCAGATGCTGGTGATCTCCCTGGTCGGAATGGGCTCGGCCACCGTACTGATGGGGTTGTTGCCCGGTTACGCCCAAATCGGGATCGCCGCCCCCATCCTGCTGACCCTGCTGCGCCTGGTGCAGGGCTTCGCCGTCGGCGGCGAGTGGGGTGGAGCCACCTTGATGGCCGTCGAGCACGCCCCCACCGCGAAGAAGGGCTTTTTCGGATCCTTCTCCCAGATGGGGGCACCCGCCGGGACCAGCGTCGCAACCCTGGCGTTCTTCGCGGTCTCCCAATTGCCCGACGAGCAGTTCCTGTCCTGGGGATGGCGACTGCCGTTCCTGTTCAGCGCGGTACTGATCGTGATCGGGCTGTTCATTCGCCTGTCCCTGGCCGAAAGTCCTGACTTCGCCGAGGTGAAGGCACAGAGCGCCGTGGTGCGGATGCCGATCGCCGAAGCGTTCCGCAAGCACTGGAAGGAAATTCTCCTGATCGCGGGCACCTACCTGTCCCAGGGAGTGTTCGCCTACATCTGCATGGCCTACCTCGTCTCCTACGGCACCACCGTGGCGGGGATCAGCCGCACCTTCGCCCTGGCCGGAGTATTCGTCGCCGGCATCGTCGCTGTCCTTCTCTACCCCGTGTTCGGCGCTCTGTCCGACACCTTCGGCCGCAAGACCATGTACCTGCTCGGCGCCGCCGCGATGGGTGTGGTCATCGCCCCCGCCTTCGCGTTGATCAATACCGGAAACCCGTGGTTGTTCATGGCGGCGCAGGTGCTGGTCTTCGGCATCGCGATGGCGCCCGCCGCCGGGGTGACGGGGTCCCTGTTCACGATGGTCTTCGACGCGGACGTGCGCTACAGCGGGGTCTCTATCGGCTACACCATCTCCCAGGTCGCCGGCTCCGCGTTCGCGCCGACGATCGCGACCGCCTTGTATGCCTCCACCCACACCAGCAACTCGATCGTGACCTACCTGCTGATCGTCTCGGCCATCTCGATCGTCTCGGTGATCCTGCTGCCCGGCGGCTGGGGGCGCAAGGGCGCTGCGAGCCAGCTCATTCGCGACCAGTCCACATCCACCCCGAAAACACCTGACACCGAAACATTTTCGACTCCGACAGTTTCGGACACCGCAGCACCCCTGCGCGTCCTCGACAAGTGAAGTGATGACAGACATGAGTGACCACGACCGCACCTCCTACGACACCGACGTCGTGATCGTCGGCCTCGGCCCCGCCGGTGGCACAGCGGCGCTCGCCCTGGCCACGTACGGCATCCGCGTTCACGCCGTCTCGATGTTCCCGTGGGTGGCGAACTCGCCGCGCGCGCACATCACCAATCAGCGCGCTGTCGAGGTACTCCGCGATCTGGGTGTCGAAGACGAGGCCCGCAAATATGCCACCCCCTGGGACCAGATGGGCGACACCCTGTTCACCACGAGCCTGGCCGGCGAGGAGATCGTCCGGATGCAAACGTGGGGTACCGGTGCTCGTTACGGTGACTATCTCGCGGGGAGCCCGTGCGCGATGCTCGATATTCCCCAGCCATTGATGGAACCCGTGCTGATCAAGAACGCCGCCGAACGCGGCGCAGTCATCAGCTTCCACACCGAATACCTCGACCACAGCCAGGACGAGGACGGCGTGACCGTGCGCTTGCGGGACGTGCGCTCGGGGACCGAGTTCATCCAGCGAGCTCGCTTCCTGCTCGGCTTCGACGGCGCCCGCTCGAAGATCGCCGAACAGATCGGCCTACCGTTCGAAGGGGAGCTTGCCCGCGCCGGCACCGCTTACATCCGGTTCAACGCGGACCTGAGCAAGTACGTCGCCCACCGGCCGAGCATCCTGCACTGGATCTTCAACTCCAAGGCCGGTTTCGGTGAGATCGGCATGGGCCTGCTGCGGGCGATCAAACCGTGGGACCAGTGGATCGCCGGCTGGGGCTTCGACATGGCACAGGGCGAGCCCGACGTGTCCGATGATGTCGTTCTCGAACAGATCCGGACCCTCGTCGGTGACCCGCAGCTGGACATCGAGATCGTGTCGCGGTCCTTCTGGTACGTCAATCAGCAGTGGGCCGAGCACTATCAGTCCGGTCGGGTGTTCTGCGGGGGCGACGCCGTGCACCGGCACCCGCCGAGCAGCGGGCTGGGCTCGAACACCTCCATGCAGGACGCATTCAACCTGGCGTGGAAGATCGCCTATGCCGTCAAGGGCTACGCGGGGCCGGGTCTGCTCGAGTCGTACTCCCCGGAGCGGGTTCCGGTCGGCAAGCAGATCGTCACTCGTGCCAACCAGTCCCGCAAGGACTACGCCGGGCTGCGCGAGTGGTTCGATCACGACAGCGACGACCCGGTCGCCGCCGGTCTGGTGAAACTCAAGGATCCTTCCCCCGAAGGTGGGGCGCTGCGGGAGCGGTTGTACGAGGCACTCGAGGTCAAGAACAGCGAGTTCAACGCCCAGGGCGTCGAACTCAACCAACGTTACGCCTCCTGCGCGGTCGTCCCCGACCCCGACGCCGGCAAGGAAGTGTGGGCACGCGACCGAGAACTGTATCTGCAGGCCACGACCCGGCCGGGCGCGAAGCTGCCGCATGCGTGGCTGGTCGGCGCCGACGGCACCCGGATCTCCACGCTCGATGTCACCGGCAAGGGACAGATGACCCTGCTGACTGGGATCGGCGGCCAGGCATGGAAGCGTGCCGCCGCCAAGCTGGACCTGCCGTTCCTGCGGACCGTGGTCGTCGGCGAGCCCGGCACCCTCGACCCGTACGGCTACTGGCGGCAGGTCCGCGACATCGATGAGGCCGGTGCCCTGCTCGTGCGGCCCGACGGCTACATCGCGTGGCGGCACAGCGCCCCGGTGTGGGACGACACCGAAGCGCTCACCAGCCTCGAGAACGCGCTCACTGCGGTCCTCGACCACTCGGCCAGCGACAACGGGAACCCGAGCGGAACGGACGAGCCGCAATACAGCACCCGGGCCGTGCCGATCATCGTCCCACACGTCACCGCCGAAGACGCAGCACCGGCCACCACCACAGTCGAAGGAGAAAATTCATGAGCCGCCCGTACACCAGCGTCTGGGACGACCTGAACCAGGTCGAGTTCAGCCAGGGATTCATCCAGGCCGGCCCCTACCGCACCCGCTATCTGCACGCCGGCGACCCGTCGAAGCCCGCACTGATCCTGCTGCACGGCATCACCGGCCACGCCGAAGCCTATGTCCGTAATCTGCGGTCGCACGCCGAGCACTTCAACGTCTGGGCGATCGACTTCATCGGCCACGGCTACTCGACCAAGCCTGACCACCCGCTCGAGATCCAGCACTACATCGACCACGTGCTGCAGTTCCTGGACGCCATCGGCGTCGAGAAGGCCTCCTTCTCGGGCGAGTCGCTCGGCGGTTGGGTCACCGCGCAGTTCGCGCACGACCATCCCGAGAAGGTCGACCGGATCGTGCTCAACACCATGGGCGGCACCATGGCCAACCCTCAGGTGATGGAACGGCTTTACACCCTGTCGATGGAAGCCGCGAAGGACCCGAGTTGGGAACGGGTCAAGGCACGCCTCGAATGGCTCATGGCCGACCCGACCATGGTCACCGACGACCTGATCCGCACCCGACAGGCCATCTTCCAGCAGCCGGACTGGCTCAAGGCGTGCGAGATGAACATGGCACTGCAGGACCTCGAAACCCGCAAACGGAACATGATCACCGACGCCACCCTCGACGGCATCACGGTGCCCGCGATGGTGCTGTGGACCACCAAGGACCCCTCCGGTCCGGTCGACGAAGCCAAGCGCATCGCCTCCCACATCCCCGGCGCCACGCTGGCGATCATGGAGAACTGCGGCCACTGGCCCCAGTACGAGGACCCCGACACCTTCAACAAGCTGCACCTGGACTTCCTCCTCGGCCGCAGCTGACCCAGACCCCGGGTCGGTGCCCGCCCCGTGGAACCCGGCAGGCACCGACCCGGAACCCACCACTCACCAAACGCCCTCTCCCCGCCCTTTCTCCGCCCTCGGAGAATCGAGCTCTGAGGACACCGTCAAGGAGACCACCGATGCCCGTAGCGCTGTGCGCGATGTCGCACTCCCCCCTGATGGGACGCAACGATCCCGATCAGACCGTCATCGACGCCGTCGACGCCGCATTCGACCACGCGCGCCGGTTCATCGCCGACTTCGCCCCCGATCTCATCGTCATCTTCGCTCCCGACCACTACAACGGCGTCTTCTACGACCTGCTACCGCCGTTCTGTATCGGCGCCGCCGCGCAGTCCGTCGGCGACTACGGCACCGAAGCCGGCCCTCTCGACGTCGACCGTGACGCCGCCTACGCCATCGCCCGCGAGGTCCTCGACAGCGGCATCGACGTCGCCTTCTCCGAACGCATGCACGTCGACCACGGATTCGCCCAAGCACTCCAACTGCTGGTCGGCTCGAACACCGCCGTGCCGACCGTGCCGATCTTCATCAACTCCGTCGCCGAACCACTCGGCCCGGTCAGCCGGGTCCGGCTGCTCGGCGAGGCCGTGGGCCAGGCCGCCACGAAACTGGGCAAGCGTGTGCTGCTGGTCGGCTCCGGCGGCCTGTCCCATGACCCGCCGGTCCCGCAGTTCGCCACCGCACCACCGGACGTGCGGGAACGTCTCATCGACGGCCGCAACCCCACCCCCGCCGAACGTGATGCCCGCGAACAGCGCGTCATCACCGCAGGACAAGACTTCGCCGCCGGCACCGCCGCCATCCAGCCACTGAACCCCGAATGGGACCGGCACCTGCTCGACGTCCTCGCCTCCGGCGACCTCGAGCAGATCGACGGGTGGACCAACGACTGGTTCGTCGAACTGGCCGGACACTCCTCCCACGAAGTGCGCACCTGGATCGCCGCGTACGCGGCACTGAGCGCCGCCGGGAAGTACCGCGTCACCTCGAGTTTCTACCGCGAAATCCCGGAGTGGATAGCCGGATTCGGAATCACTACCGCCGTATCCGTCGACGAATAGACCCCGCCGCTCCCGCCACGCAGGTTCACCGAAAGGGGCCCCGGATGACCTTCGTCCGCCCAGTAGACACTCATCTGATCGAGGATGCCGCCGCACGGCTGGCCGACGCCGAACGTACTGGCGCCCGTGCAAGCCGGTACGGGATCTGATCGGGCGGAGCGACATCGATACCGCCTACCGCGTACAAACTCGCAACGTCGATGCGGCGGTCGCCGCCGGTCACCGCATTGTCGGCCGCAAGATCGGCCTGACCTCACCCGCGGTGCAGGCTCAGCTCGGTGTCGATCAGCCCGACTTCGGGGTGCTGTTCGACCACATGGATGTTGCGTGTCATCTCGAGTCGGTCGCGATGAAGAAACAGCTCGGCCCCGCCTGCATTCCAGGCTGGGGCCGAGCCGATCGTCAGAGTTGATTCAGGGGACCTCAACGGCCTACCGGGACGGCGGTGCTCTCGTCCTCGCTGGAGACCTTCTCTTCGCCGGGCAGCGGGATGCGGTCCATTTCGAGACCGGCTGTTTCCGGGATGAACCTGATGGCTACCAGGGTGACCAGAGCCAGCACCACGATGTGGGCCGAGAAGATCCATCCGACATCCATGGAGTTGAGCCAGGCGTAGAGATAGGGCGCCGTGCCGCCGGAGAGTGCGGCACCCACGGAGGTCCAGATGCCTACGCTCGTCGCGAGGGCTTCCGTCGGCGACTGCTCGGACATGACTGTGGAGTGGATCGACGACTGGATGCCCCATACGAGCAGGGCAATTCCCTGCGACACGAACAGGGTCCACGGCGCCGACGTCAGGACCCAGTTGATGGGGAACACCACCATAATGACCGCGACAGCCCACAACACCAGTTGCTTGCGGCGCCCGATCCGGTCCGAGAGCCGCCCCCAGAACGGCAGTGCGATGAAGGCAAGAATCTGTGCGCAGAACGTTGCGATGTAAGCCCCGTTGGGATCCATGCCCTTACCGGAAATGGCGAACGACGAGGAGAAGTTCACCCACGTGTAGTAAAGGACGTTGGTCAGGAGGCTCAGCATCAGAATGCGGACGGCGATGATCACCAGCTGCCGGCGCGTGATCACTCGGACCGACGCGGTGCCGGCGGCCGCCTTGGCTTCCTCGAAGAATCCGGATTCTTCGGCCTGACGGCGGAGGAACAGCGCGAAGACGGCCGGCACTGCTCCGATGGCAAAGCCGATGCGCCACCCGAACTCCGACATGTCGTCCTCGGAGATGATCGACGTCAGAAGGATGCTCATCGCGGTTGCCGCCATGACGCCGGGCAGCATGGTCATCATGATGCTGCTGCCCCACAGGCCCCGCTTGTTCGCCGGGGCGATCTCGGCCAGGTATGTGTAGGCGTTTCCGCTTTCGCCGCCGTGGGCGATGCCCTGGATGAGCCGAGCCGTCAGAAGAAGAACCGAGGCCCAGATGCCGATGGAGTCGTAGGTCGGGATCACTGCGATCAGCAGACTGCCTGCGCCCATCATGAGCATGCAGATGACCAGGGGTGTCTTGCGTCCCAGCCTGTCTCCCAGTCGGCCGAAGATCAGCCCGCCGAGGGGGCGGGCAAGGAAGCCACCGGCGAACACCGCCAGCGTGGAGAGCAGCGCCGACTGGGGATCGTTCTTGTCGAAGAAGTTGGCGGCCAAGTATGTGGTCAGGAGCGCATACATGGTCCAGTCGAACCACTCGAGGAAGTTCCACGAGACGACGGCGATCATGGACTTCCGCTGATTTCTCGGAAAGTGCCCTGTGCCGTCGGGTATTCCGGCGCCGTCGCCGGCAGTGGCTGTCGTTGACATGGAGAACCTATCGAAGGGAGAAGTTGAGGGAGGGGAACGGCTCCTGTGAGTCACGGCCCCCGGGGTGGGGGTTGTGACCCACCGCGCAGAGCTTCTCATTTCCACAGTAGTGCAATCCAATTCTGATTGATCTGAATTCACTATGAGTTCGATAGCGGGGATTAACCGATCCGAAGGTACGTCTACGAGAACGACAAGAACCCCAGCGGAACCGGGGCTTCAGTGAGTCCGGTCGGGGTTGATCCGGCCATTTCGAGGCAACTTCGGACTACCGGATGAGGAGTACCGGCTCGGGCTCGGGTGTGGGCAGGAGCTCCCGGGCAATGGCCACGACAGCGTGCAGGGCAGGATCCGTGTTCTTTCTGTGCCACGCCAGCACAGCGGCCATTTTCGGTACAGGTGTGGAAACGCCCGATAGCAAAGTCCGGGCATTTGGATGTGCTGGACGGAGGAGACGGTCACTGTGATCCCGACACCGGCGGCGACGAGACTGAGAATCGTGTAGGAATCGGGCGCCTCCTGGACGATGCGCGGGGAGAAGCCCGCCTGCAGGGCGATCAGGGCCGTGGCGTCCCTGACCGTGGAGCCTTGCGTGCCCGGGAAGGTCACGAACGGCTCACCGGCCAGGTCGGCGACTTCCAGCTCCGGTTTCGCCGCCAGTGGGTGGTCTTCGGGCAGCGCAGCCACCAGCGTCTCGAAGTCGATGATGTGCCAGTCGATCGACGGGTCGCGCACAGGCAGACGAGCCAAGCCCATGTCGAGGCTTCCGGAGAGGATCTGATTCACCACCGCTCCGCCGTACGTCTGCCCCTGTAGAGCAAGGTCGATGCCCGGTTCGCTGCCCTTGACGGCCCTGGTGATCAGGGGCAGGACGCGGCGGCTGCTGGCGCTGGCAAAACCCAGTGAAACTCTGCCGGTGATTCCCGAGCTACCGAACATCGCCGCGCGTTTTGCCAGGTCCAAGTCGTTCAGAACCTTCTGCGCCGGGCCATGCAACGCCTGGCCCGCCTTCGTGAGTGAGACAGACCGTGTGTTGCGCTCGAACAGCTGGACGCCGAGCTCCTTCTCCAACTGCTGGATCTGCTGGCTGACGGGAGGCTGCGCCATATGAAGCCGCGCGGCCGCCCGGCCGAAGTGAAGCTCCTCCGCTACCGCAAGGACGTACGCAGGTGACGGATCTCCACTACTGCCCCCATTGATCAATCTCGACTATCGGAAGGTATCGCTATTGATATTTGGCGAGCAACAATTTCGGCAGAGCCTCCCGATGGGAACTCGACGCTCCGGCCGAGAAGGCGGACACAGAAGGCGAATAGTCGTCAGACCCCAACGGATCGCATTCTTTCGGCAGTAGCCTCGCAAGTGTCGGACAGGGCCGCGCCCCTGGTCGGTGCGGTGTCGGTGGTGATGATGCAGCGCCGGGACGGAGGAAGCAGACACTGGTTCCCGGGAGCCCGCAACAGTTGCGAGCGCCTGTAACGGCTGCAAGCCTCAGGAATTCGGTGTCGGCTCGGCGGCACTGGAAGGATGTCGCCATGAGCGATATACACACCGTCGCGTTCGGCGACGTGGAGATCGAGGTGCTCGTCGACGGAACCGGCCCGGCCGTGGTGTTGCTGCCCTCGCTCGGCCGCGACTCGTACGAGTTCGACCCGATCGCAATCGATCTCGCCGAAGCCGGCTTCCGCGCGATCCGGCCCCAGCCGCGCGGCGTGGGCACGAGCCGCGGTCCGCTCGAAGACCTGGACCTGCACGACCTCGCCCGCGACGTCGCCGAGGTGATCGAGCGGCTCGGTGCGGCCCCGGCCGTCCTCGCCGGGCACGCCTTCGGCCACTACGTCGCGCGGGTCCTCGCTGCGGATCGGCCCGACCTGGTGCGGGGGGTGGCGATTCTCGCCGCGGGCGCCCGCCGCTTCCCGGAGTCGCTCACCGAACGCGTCGCCAAGTGCTCCGACCTGTCGCTGCCGGATGCCGAGCGGCTCGAGCACCTGCGGGCGGTGTTCTTCGCCGAGGGGCACGACCCGGCGGTGTGGCTGGACGGCTGGTGGCCCGCCGCGATCGTCGCCCAGCGCCGGGCGATGGCGGCCACGGACAAGGAGTCGTGGTGGACGGTCGCGCCGTCGCCGCTGCTGGACCTGCAGGCCGGCGACGACGTGTTCCGTCCGGCGCCGACCCGCGGCGAACTCACCGGGCAGTTCGGCGCCGACCGGGTCACGGTCGTGCTGATCCCCGGCGCCGGGCACGCCCTGATTCCCGAGGTTCCGCACGAGGTCGCCCGGGCCCTGGCCGACTGGATCCGCGTCCTGCCCTGAGCATCCGTGCGAAAGCCGTTGCCCGCGTGCGCTGGTGCGCACGCGGGCAACGATTCCCCACGCGGGGGACAACGGTTCGATCAGCCGAAGGCGAGTGTCACGTCGTCCGAGGAGGACGCTGCGCGCAGCGGGTCGATGGCCACGGCCTCGCCGTCGACCGGGCGGAAGGGGGCCACCACCGCCGGATCGATTCGCAGCACCGTGAAGCCGGCGACGGCGCCGGCGCCGAAGCCCGGAGCGAAGATCCGCACGGGTTCGGTGATCACGCCGTCCCGGACCGCGTCGTGGATGGCGAGCGGGATGCTCGCCGACGAGGCGTTGCCCACCTTCTCGATGTTGAAGTACAGGCGGTCCGACGAAAGACCGGCGTCCGCTGCGAGCTCGGTGATCATCGTCTTGTTCGCCTGGTGCGGAACGATCAGGTCGATGTTGTCGAGCAGCGTTCCCATGCCGCCCTCCGGGGCGGGCAGGGCCTTCACGTCGTCGAGCATCTGGACCAGATAACGGCCGGCGAGAGCCTTGACCTCGGGTCCGTAGACGGTGATGTAGTTGTCGAAGTCCGGGTTCGGCCAGATGATCGAGTTGACCTGGCTGTTCGGGCCGCTGGCGTAGGTCTGCATGTACTCGATGTCCGGTGCGGAGCCTTCGGGCGCCACGCCGACCACGAGCGCTGCCGCACCGTCGCCGAAGATCATGCGGGACGGACGCACATTGCCGATCTTGTCGGAGAACTTCTCCACACACACCACCAGCACCGGCCGCTGCACCTGCTGCAGGATCCGGGTGGCCTCCGCCAGCCCGTACGGCAGGCCGGCGCACGCGGCGACCAGGTCGAACGAGGCGTGAGTCTGGGCGATGCCCAGCTCGCCCGAGATCCAGGTGGCCAGCGACGGGATGAGCCGGGCGCTGGTGCAGGTGCACACGATGACGGCACCGATGTCCTCGGGGCCCACCTGCGCGTGCTCGAGCGCCGACTTCGCCGCCGACAGCGCGAGGTCCTCGAAGCTGCCCGAGGTGTAGCGGCGCTGTTCGATCCCGGTCTTGGCGGTGATCTCGTCCGCGGTCATCGGCGACCAGTTGTAGGCCGAGTTGCGGATCAGATCCTCGTTGGTGCACACCTGATCACCGTGCGCAACGGCGAGGGCCTCGATGCGCGGCTGCACCGTGAAGTCGCGGCGTACGTCGATCGTCGGGTACGGCCGCGAGGGCTGCACCGGCTCGACCTTCGCGGGGACGGCGGTGGGGACGGTCCGCCCGGAGGTGACCCGGGAGATGAACCGCTGTACGTGCCGGTCGCGCGGGTAGTAGAGCACGACGTAGTCGTCGTCCCGCAGCTGTCCCACCTCGGTCAGCTCGACCTGGGTCCGCTCCCACGGCTGCTGGTTGTGCAGCACCATCGACCAGCGTCGCAGCGCCTCGAGTTCGGCGACGTCCTCGTGGCAGTCGAGGATCTCGTCGTAGCCGAACCGGGGGAAGTCCGGGTTGTATTCCCCGAGGCGCATCGTCCGGTTCGACGGATCGGCGATCAGCTGCGCGACGGTGGGCTTGACCGTCGGCAGTCCGGTGGCGATGTGCTTGCGGGCACCGAAGACGTCGAAGAGGGTCTCGAAGATCCGGTCCTCGGCGGGGTCGTCCCAGCCCGCGGGCAGGCCGCGGTAGGCGTCCGCGACCTGGGCGGTCTTCGTCTCACTGTCCGGCCACGGCGTCAGGACGGGCATGTAGACGTCGTCGCGGTTGCGCGGCACGTCCGACCACCGGGTGGGGCGCTTGTCGAACATCGTGATCGCGAAGCGGTTGGCCCAGAAAAGGTTCAAGGCCATGTCGCGCATGAGATCGACCTTGGTGCGGTAGACGCCCTGCGCGTGCCGCGAGAGGATCTCCGAGACCGTGGGTGCCTTGGTCTCGAAATCGCGGCGGATGACGGCATCGAGCTGCTCGACGCTCGTCATCGTCGAGAAATCGAGATCGGGAAAGAAGTTGGACGGGAAGACGATCCGCCCGTGTCGGTTGAGCTCGAAAGGCTGCATGTGCCGAAGTACCGTTCAGTGAGAAGTGCGGAGGTGTGTCTGGGTGCAGCGGGTCACATGTCGAGTCCGCCGTTGACGCCCCACACCTGGCCGGTGATGTAGGACGAGGCGTCGGCGGCCAGGAAGTGCACGACGCGGGCGATCTCTTCGGGATCGGCCAGGCGGTTCACCGGGATCGTGCTCTTGATTCGGTCGAGGACCTTGTCCGGGATGGTCGCGACCATCTCGGTGGCGACGAAGCCGGGGGTGATGGTGTTGACGGTGACGCCGATGCTGTCCGGGGTGAGCTTGCCGGAGCGGGCCAACGTGAACGCCGCCTCCTTCGCGAGCGTCTTGGTCAGGCCGAACATGCCGGCCTTCGAGGCCGCGTAGTTCGCCTGGCCGATGTTGCCGGTCTCACCGATGACGGACGAGACGTTGACGATGCGACCGGTGCCGCGCTCGAGCATGTGCTTCAGGGCGGCCTGGGCCAGGAAGAAGGCGCCGGAGAGGTTGACGGAGATGACGTTGTTCCAGTCGTCGTCCTCCATCTTCAGCACGGTGCGGTCGATGGTGATGCCGGCGTTGTTGACGAGGATGTCCAGGCGCCCGTGCCGCTCGATGACCTCGTCGATGGTGCGACGGCAGTCGTCCGCGTTCGCGACGTCGCCCTTGTGCACGCTGTACTCGACGCCGTTCTGGCCGTTCGCCTGGATGTCCGCGAGGAACTGGTCGGCCTGGGCAGTGTTGCGCCCGTACCCGGCGGCCACCGTGGCGCCCTGGGCGGCGAGGCTGCGGCTGATGGCCGAGCCGATGCCGCGCGTTCCACCGGTCACGAATGCGACGCGGCCGCGAAGCTTGGTGCCGGCGACGGTGGTACGGGACGACGGTTCGATGGTGCTGGTCATGTCGGTTCTCCTCGAATGCGGCGAACTCGACGGATGCCGTCGAGTACAGATGTGTCGGGCCGGCGATGCCGGTGCCCCGAGCGGCGGTGCCCGGAGTCCGATCGGCGTGGGTACTACCGCGAGCAGCTGATGTGAGCGTCCCTGCACGCTTCGCGATATTCGCCCCTGCCAACCGAATTCACGTAGTGCTCCCGCTCGTTCTCCCCTGTCGAGATCAATGATGCAGCATCGCGCGGCGTGTGTCATGTCTTTCGCCGAAAATGATTGGCAGGGCAATGACTTACGCTAATGATATTGAATAGGCCTGAGTAGCAACGATTTACGTTCAGAGTTGGGGTGGCGTTCATCTACCGGCCGACTGCATGTCCGTTCCGGGACCTTTGCCACCAAACGCCCCGCACGGAGGGCTGTTCGGAATGGCGCGCGGTGTTACTGCGCGGTCAGGAGTGTGGCATACATGCAGCTGGTCTGTTGACTTTGCCGTGAATCGGCTACGAAATAAGCTGCGCTGCAGGATAATTCGACCTTCGAGTGGCAACGGTTCCGCTCGCCCCGGGGGTGTCGCCTGCGAAGCACTGCGTGCCAACAGGGTGCATGTAGCGGCCCGCGCGGGGACCGTGGGGGACGGAAATCGGTACCCGCAACCGCGCGGCGTCAAACCTGTGAGCTTGCTCACGATCCCACATTTTCGGGGATTGGGCCACCCCGGATCGGGGGTGGCGCGCGCGGGTCGGTCGCCTCACTCAGCGGCCTCAGGGCGATGTGCGACCGCCGCGACGGCGGGAAAGTACCCGGAACACCGCCCGAGGCGGTGACGGACTCGTGAGGGCACGAGAAAGGGCCCCGCACCGGCGAACCGGTGCGGGGCCCTTCGGGGATCGTGCGGTTACTGCGCGAGCACCTTCGCCATGCCTCGCTCGACGGCGGCGACGATCTCCGGCCGCAGCCCTGCCGCGGGGATGATCGAGTGCACGGAGCCGACCTGCTGGGCGCGCTGGATGTTGTGGATGGCCTCGAACTCCCCAGCCACCTCGCCGAGCTTCTCCGAGCGCACCGCGGTGCGCTGCGTCGCCAGCTCGACCCGCAGGCGGGCCTTCTCCCCGTCCTCGGCCGCGGCGAGCTGCGCCTCGAGTTCGGTGATCCGCGGATCCGCCGCCGTGCGCGCATTGACGTCGCGGGTGAACACCACCGCGGCGGCGGGTGCGCCGCCGAGCACGGAGGCGAACGAGCCCTCGACCGCGAGCACCTCCATGTTCTCGTTCAGCGCGCCGGAGAACACCACGAAGGCACCACCGTGGTAGCGGGAGACCACGACGAAGACGATCGGGCCGTCGAAGTTGACGATCGCCCGGCCGATCTCGGCGCCGTTCTCGAGCTGCAGGTTGCGCAGCGACTCGGGCGAGCCGTCGAACCCGGACAGGTTCGCCAGCACCACCACGGGGCGGTTGCCGCTGGCCGCGTTGATCGCCCGCGCCGTCTTCTTCGACGACTTCGGGAACAGCGTGCCCGAGGTCCACTGGTCCGGCCCGTCGGTGGGGAACCAGCCCTTGCGGGCGATGGCGCGGGACTCGATGCCGATCACCGTGACCGCGTTGCCGCCGAGGTGGGCGTCGAACACCACCGAGGTGTCGGCGTCGGCCATGTCCGCCCACCGCTCGAGCACCGGGTGGTCCTGGTCGACCACCGCGCGCATCACCGTGCGGATGTCGAACGGCTTCTTGCGGTCCGGGTTGGTCTCCGCGGAGAAGATGTCACCGACCGTGGTGAAGTCGCTCGACGGGTGCACGTGCGGGTACACCCGCACGTCGCGCTCGATCGGGTCGACGGTCTCGGCCTTGCGGGGGAACCGCTCGCCCGGGGCGAGGTAGGCGTGGTCGTAGTGCCCGAAGAGCACCTCGACCGCGGCCGACAGGTTCGGCGCCCAGTACTGCGCCTGACCGTTGGGGCCCATGACGCGGTCGTAGCCGCCGATGCCGAAGTTGTCCTCGGCCGACACACCACCGGAGTAGTCCAGGGACTGCTTGCCGGTCAGCACCATTGCGCTGTCCGGGGTCATCACCAGGATGCCCTTGGTGTGCATGAGCATCGTCGCCTCGGCGTTCCAGTACGGCTGGGCGCCGACGTTGATGCCGGTGACCACGACGTTGATCTCGCCGCCGGCCTGCGTGAAGGTGATGATGCGGCGCAGGGCCCGCGAGACCCAGTCCATGTTCTCGGTGCCGGACTCCATCGAGATGGTGGCACCGGAGGACAGCGCGAACCACTCGACCGGGACGCCGAGCTGCTCGGCCAGATCGATCGCGGCGACGACGCGGGCGCACTCGGCCTCCGCGACGGTGCCGAGCGCCTTCGTCGGATCACCGAACAGCGCCACGCGGGTCATGCCCTCGGGGTACCGCGGCGTCGGGGTGGTGACGAGCCCGACCACCAGGCCGGCCTTGTTCCGGCCGTACGGGCGCTGCACCGGCACCACAGCACCGGAACCGTCGAGGTCGTACTCGACGAAGCTGCCCTCGCTGCCGGTGAGCAGCGGGATCAGCTCGTACGGGTACACGGTGCCGCGGGCGCGGGAGCGCTGGACCTTCTGGGTGTACTCGTCGAGCGGCTGCAGCGGCTCCTTCGGCGGATCGGTCACGCGCACGACCACGCCGGCGCCGGAGCGGTAGGAGAACCGCAGCGCCACCTCGCGGGGCTCGGCCTCCGCGGTCTCCCGCCACCAGCCGATGACGGTGATCTCCTCGAGGCCGGCACCGACGGTGAGCGGGGCCGCCCCACGGCTGACCCGCTTCAGGTCGTCGATGCTCAGATCCACCTCGGGCCACACGAACAGCACCACGCGGTTCGCGTCGAGGCGGCGCTTGCCGCGGCCGGCCTGCGACCGGCGGATCGCGTCGAGGCAGCTCGACAGGGCCCGCTCGAACGCGGGCAGGCCCACGATCGTGCCGGTCTCGTCGCGCTGGGGGGTCAGGTCCCGCACCTCGGCGAGGGCGATCAGCCGCTCGTCGGACGGATTCTCGTTCGCCGCAATGTGATACAGGTACGAGTCCGGGTTCGCCGGCAGGCGGGTGCCGACGAAGTTCTTCAGCCGCCACAGATCCAGGCGCTGGCCGGTGAGCGGGTGCATGTCGCGGATGTTGGCTTCCTCCGCGTACCCGGTCTCGAACGGGCGGAACGTGAAGACGTGCTCCTCGGCGCGGTCGGTGTGGCACACCGTCACCGTGACCCGGCGGGCTGCGGCGGTGACCGCACGGCCGGCCAGCACCGCGCGCAGTGCCTCGGCCTGCGCGTCGGCGTCGGCGGGGGCGTCGTCCCACGCGAGGTACAGGTCGATCACCAGGTTCTCGGTGCCGGGCAGGGTGCGCGCCGACTCCTCGACGGTGTCCAGCGCCGCCTCGAGCTCGCCGTGCCGGGCCTCGGTGGAGATCAGGTACAGCCGGGTGCCGCGCAGATCGAAGTTGCCGGTGACGAACTGCCGGCCGCCGCGCACGTCGGACTGCACCTGCTCGAGCGTGCGGATCTTGTAGGCGCGGCGGGTGATGACCTCGAGCAGCGGGCCCGGAACGGTCTCCGGTCGGGCGATCTGCTGGGCGAGCAGGTCGATCAGCGGCTCGGGCGTGGCCACGAGGGCCTCGACGCGCTGCGCGTAGTCCGCGGCGCCGGGGTGGTCGGCGAGGTGGGCGAGGCTGCCGCGCACCCCGTCGTACACCTGCTCGCGGACCTTGCGGATCACCGGCTCCTCGAAGAGGCGGTAGCGCAGGTTGCGGGCCGCGTCGCCGATCACCGGGTAGCGCACCTGGGTGGCGACGATGAGCCGGTCGAGGACCTCGTTGAGCTCCTGCGAGATGCCGGCCGGTCCCTCGGTCTCCGCGAGCCACCGCTCGAGCAGTGCCGAGACCACCGGAACCTGCGTCTCGATGCGCTGCTGCGCGAGGAACAGCCGGTAGACGGCCTCCTCGAGCTCGGGAGTGCGGTCCAGCTCGGTGACGTCGTAGTGCCGCAACGCCTGCGCCAGCCGCGCCCGGAAGCTCTCGGGCAGGCCGCCGACCTCGACGTCGAGGGACTGCAGGTAGCCGTGGAAGTGCTCGCGGGGGCTGTGCACGCGCTCGTCGCTGGACTCCTCGGCCTGCGTCGGGCGGTTGCGCGAGAGCTCGCACACGTCGGCGAACGTGGTGAGCAGCGCCAGCTCGGCGCGCACCAGGTCGCAGTTCCCGGCGGCCTCGCCGCGCAGGCGGTCGTACTCGGCGAGCAGCGTCGCGGTCCGCTTGCCGGAGACGTCGTAGCCGGTGACGAGCGCCTCGAGGGCGTCGAGCCGGGCCAGCGCGTCGGCGGCGGCGTCGCCGGTCACGACGGCAGCGGGGGCGGGGAACTGCACGCGCTCGACCGTCTCGGTGACGGTCTCCTCGGCGATCCGATCGACACGCAGCAGCGGTGCGCCGGCGTCGACCTGCGAGTTGACCACGGCGAGGACCTCGCGGACGCGGCCGGCGAAGGGCGCGCGCACCGCGGTCTCCATCTTCATGGATTCGAGCACCACGAGCGTCTGGCCGGCCTCGACCTCGTCGCCGGGGGCGACGGGCACCGCGACGACGACGGCGGGCGCGGGGGTGCGCACGACGCCGGCCTCGTCCTGGCTGATCTGGTGGCTGATGCCGTCGACCTCGACGAGGAAGCCGGTGGCGCCGGCGATCGAGACGATGTGGTGGCGGCGGCCGGCGAGGACGAGCCGGGACTCGAACTGCCCGAGCCGGTCGACGTCCACCTCGAGTTCGCCGCTGCCGGCGTCGATGCGGTAGCGGTGCGGCCCGACCTGTCCGACGTGCAGCTCGTAGGCCTGGCCCTGGTAGCTCAGCTCGACCTTGCGGCCCACCGAGTGCCCGGCGCGGGGACGGCCGCCGCGGGCGGAGGTGAGGAACGCGGCGCGCTCGTGGCTCTCCTCGGCGTCGTAGACGTCGACGGCCGTGGCGATCAGCGCGATGTCGGCCACCCGGGACGGGCCGGTGGCGGTGCCGGCGCCGGTGCGGTCGAGCCAGCCGGTGTCGGCCGACGCCGAGACGACCTCCTCGCGGTCGAGCAGGTCGAGCAGGAACGACTTGGTGGTGGTGCCGCCCTCGAGGACGACGGTGGTCTCGCGCAGGGCGGTGCGCAGGCGGGCCAGGGCCTCGTCGCGGTCGCGGCCCCACGCGATGATCTTGGCGACCATCGAGTCGTAGTCCGGCGGGATGACGTCGCCCTGGGCGATGCCGGTGTCGACGCGCAGGCCGGACCCGAGCGGGAACTTGAGCAGCTGCACGGAGCCGGGGGCGGGGGCGAAGCCGTTGTCGGCGTCCTCGGCGTTGAGCCGGGCCTCGACGGCGTGACCGAACTCGGGCGGGCAGTCGCCGGGCAGCGTCTCGCCGGAGGCCACCCGGATCTGCAGCTTGACCAGGTCGATGCCGGTGGTGGCCTCGGTGATGGGGTGCTCGACCTGCAGGCGGGTGTTGACCTCGAGGAAGGTGAAGATCTTCAGGTCCGGCTGGTACAGGTACTCGACGGTGCCGGCGCCGCAGTACCCGGCGGCGCGCACGAGGTCCGCGGAGACCGCGCGCAGGTGGTCGGCCTGCTCCTTGGTCAGCAGCGGCGAGGACGACTCCTCGATGACCTTCTGGTTCTTGCGCTGGATGGAGCAGTCGCGCACGCCCGGCGCCCAGACGTTGCCGTGGGCGTCGGCGATGACCTGGACCTCGACGTGGCGGGCGTCGGTGACGAGACGCTCGATGAACACCACGGGATCGCCGAACGAACGCTCGGCCTCGCCCTGGGTGCGCTCGAGGGCGAGCTCGAGCTCGTCCTCGGAGTACACCTTGCGGATGCCGCGGCCGCCGCCGCCGGAGCGGGCCTTGATGATCAGCGGGTAGCCGATGGCCTGGGCATGCCGGCGCGCGTCGGCGCGGGTCTCGACCGGTCCGCCCGACCACGGGGCGACGGGCACGCCGACCTTCTCGGCGAGCAGCTTGGCCTCGACCTTGTCGCCGAGCAGGCGCATGGCCTCGGCCGACGGGCCGATGAAGGTGATGTTCAGGCGGGCGCAGACCTCCGCGAACGCGGGATCCTCGGCTACGAAGCCCCAGCCGACCCACACGGCGTCGGCCTTCGCTTCGAGGAGGGCGCGCTCGAGTTCGGCGTGGTCGAGGTAGGAGGTGGCGGCCGTGGTGGACGGCCGCAGGGTGACGCCCTCGTCGGCCTGGCGGACGAACATGGCCCGCCGCTCGGCCTCCGTGTGCAGGGCGATCGTCTTGATGTCGTAGCCGTGCTCGGAGTTGAGCTCCCGGACTGCTCTGATGAGGCGTACTGCAGCCTCACCTCGGTTGACCACCGCGATCCGTTTGAACATACTCGTTGCCACCGTTCTCCAGGTTTGTGCGCGCTCGTGCGACGCTCGTCGAAGCTTCTCGCCAGTGAGTGAAAAAAGTTAACCGATGCCGAGGCCCGCGTCACGGGTTGATAACGCGAGCAAGAACATGTATCGGTCGGCTCCTCGTGTCGGCGTATGCGTGCGGACGTGTGCACCGACTGGCCCGGCGGATGCCTGGGTGTCGGCGGACAGGCGGTCGGCCTCGTCCCGCGGACCGTCGTCGTCGACGGCCGAGTGCCCCCCGGTGGGGACGATCCTTCCGCTAACAGCATGAAGGAAACATGAGGGTTTGTCACGTTTTGCGCTCGGCGGGGCGGGGTTCGACGGTTCCTCTCCGGCTCGCAAGCGGGAACTGCTGGCGGACAGGCGATTACGATTGAAATGTGGGCCGGTGCCGGGGCTCGGGCCCGGCGGGGCCGGTAATACCGCCGGGTAACACCGGGCAGTAACATTCGGCCCGTTGGTCTTTCGCACGGCGCGATGCCGGACCCGCGAGCGTCGTCGACTACGTGAATTGTCCAGCATCGGACCGGTATCGACGCCGCGAACGGGTCGAAGCGGACACGGGCCGCCGGCTGCAGGACCCGCCGCGCCGCCGCGGCGAGGGTCGCTGCGGTCCGGCCGGTGTTGTGACGATTGTCACGGACGTCGGAGTGCTCGTGTGTGCGGGCCGAATGTCACATCGATTCGATCGCATCGACCGGATGTGACATTCGGCCGCCGGCAACCCCTGCACCCCCCACTCACCCGATGTCTCCGGAAGTTCACGAACCGGCAGTGTGAATCGCCTATCGTGGCCCCAGGCTTCGACAGGGGAGGACGCATGCCGGAGATCGTGAACGCATCGGCCAGGCATCTGGCCGCCGTGGAATTCAGCACCGACGTGGCGCACATCGGCGAGCACCTCGGCGAAGCGTACGGCGCCGTCGAGCAGTACCTGGCCGGCGCGGGTACGTCGCCGGCCGGCCCGGCCGTCGCGTACTACCGCAACTTCACCAAGGAGGGCTTCGACGGCGCCGCCGGCTTCGAGGTCGCCACCCCGATCGACGGCGACGGCCACGTGGTCCCGATCGACCTGCCCGCCGGCGAGGTCGCGACCGAAACCCACCTCGGTCCCTACGACACGCTCGAGCACACCTACGAGGCCCTCGCCGCCTGGGCCGCCCGCGAGGGTCACGACCTCGACCTGAGCACCGCGTGGGAGGAGTACTGGAGCCCGCCGGGCACCCCCGTGGAGGAAGTGCGAACGGTGATCTTCGTTCCCGTGAACTCCTGAGGCGTATCGCGGAAGCACCCCCACACCTCCAGGCGGCAGGAGACAATCCGCGAATGTCCCTCGTCGTCGGATTCGCGCCGTGGATCGTGTACTGGATCCTCGTCGGCAACACCGGGTTCGTCACCGCCGTGGCCGCCGCCCTCGCGCTCGCCGCCGCCGGCCCCCTCGTACAGCGAGTGCGCGGAAAGCCGTGGCGCTCCCTCGACGTCGGCACCGTCGTCGTCTTCGCGCTGCTGCTGATCGCCGCGCTCACGCTCGACGACGACGTCCTCGAACGCTGGCTGCAGCCGCTCGGCAATCTCGGGCTGCTGCTCGTCGTCCTCGGCGGCATCCTCACCGGGCGGCCGTTCGTGCGTGAATACGCCGTCGAGACAGTCGATCCCGCGACCGCCGCGTCGAGCGGCTTCCGGTACGTCACCACCGCGATGACGTGGATGTGGGCCGCCGCGTTCGCCGTGATGACCGTGTCCTCGCTGATCCCGCCGATCGTCGACGGTTCCGCCACCGTCCGCGACGAGACCGACGCGCTGTCCGTCGTCGGCTACTGGGTCGTCCCCTTCGTCGTCCTGGGCGCCGCCGGGCTGGTTTCGGCCCTGTTCCCCAAGTGGTTCGACACGAAGTCCGCGCTCGCCGCCACCGCCAACCCGAGCCCCGAGCCCGCGTCCCCGGCCGCACCACCCCCGGACCTCGACTCGCCCCGGGTCCACCTCGTCGTGCCGCGCCAGTCGCGGCACGACGAGCCGTTCCGCCTCACCCTCGCCGGATCGCGGCCGGACGCGACGATCACCGTCACCGCCGAGGGCGCCGACATGTTCGGCGCCCGCTGGCGGTCCCACCGCAGCTACGACGGCAGCGTCGACGTCGTCGACGAACCGTTGTGGGACATGCGGTTCGACGAGCCCGACCGCGTACCCGACCTGTTCGTCCCCCCGCCCGGCCGGTGGCCGGTCACGCTCACCGTCACCGACGGTCCCCACACCACGCGGCGCACGGTGATCCGCACCGACGCCGCGCCCGGCGTGACCGTCGAGGATCTCGACGTCGCCGGACGGCCGGGTCTGCTCGCCCGCCCGGACGGCCCGGCTCCGCCGCGTGGATGGCCGGCGGTGCTGTGCGTCGGTGGATCCGAGGGCGGCGTCGATTCCCAGCGCGCCACCATCGCCGCCCTCGCCTCCCACGGCCATGTCGCCCTCGCCTACTCGTGGCTCGACGAGAACGCCGAGGTCGCCGCCGTTCCGCTCGAGCGCTTCACCGGCGCGCTGCGCCATCTCGCCGCCCTGCCCGAGATCGACACCGACAGCGTTGCCGCCATGGGCATTTCCCGGGGCGCCGAAGGTCTTCTCGCCGCCGTCGCGGCCGACGGCGCGTCGCTGCGGGCGCTGGTGCTCGTCAGCCCCAGCTCCGTATCGTGGCAGGGACTCGGGCCGGACGGGGAGATCCCGGACACCCCGTCGTGGACCCGGAGCGGCGAGCCCCAGCCCTGGGCCCCGCTGCCCAGCTCCGCGCTGATGCCGCAGATGATCCGCAACGCCTGGCGTGCCGGCCGCGACGTCGCCCGGCACCGACCGTCGCTGCTGCGCCTGTCCGACGCCTACCGCGCGGGCCTGCACGACGCACCCGACCCCGCCCACCTGCGGTCCGAGAAGGTCGACGCCCCGATCCTGTGCATCACCGGCACCGACGACCAGCTGTGGCCGTCCACCGACATGGCGGGCGCGCTGCTCGGCCGCCGCCGCGACGGTCGCGACAGGCACCTGTCCGTCGACGGCGCCGGCCACCTGATCCGCCTCGGCATGTTCCCCGGCGACGCCCAGTGGAGCAGTGGCATCGCCTTCGGCGGCACCCCGGCCGGGCAGGGCCGGGCCCAGCGCGCCGCGGTCGACGCCGTCACCGAGTTCCTCGCCTGACCGGCGCTCCCGTCGCCGTCCCGGGATTTCTGGAACAGTGGAAGGGTCCGGACGCCACGAGGAGGTCCCGATGTCCGACGACCCGCAGTTCCCGGTCGGGTTCGAACCGGCCGAGCAGCGCCGCGTGCGGATGGCCGCGCAGGTGCGCCGCTGGTGTGAGCAGCACCGGCTCGACGGCCGGCACGCCCCGCTGTCGGACGCCGCCGCGCTCTGCCTGGCCGCCGGCCGTCTCGACGACGAGACCCGCGACATCCTGGCCCGGCGCCGCCGGATCGGCCGCGGCCTGCCCACCCTCGGCGGGTTCGGCGCGTTGCGCCATCTCACGGACGAGCACGCCCGCCTCACGGCGCGGGCCACGGACCTGCGCCCCGGCGCCGCCCGGCTGGTGTTCGAGTACCGGGCGGGGGAGCTGGCCAAGCGGCTGCGCAACGCCCACTACGCGGTCACCGTGTCCGGCCGGCACTACGCGCAGGGCGTGCGGGCCGTGCGGCGGGAACGGCGCGACGGCGTGCACCTCGACCCGCACCAGCGCGACGCCCTGTTCGCGGCGCTGCAGCGCACGCCCGCGCCCATCCCCGAGAGAACGACCGATCAGGTGCGCGGCGCCGTGCTCGGCGTCGCCGTGGACCGGGTGACGCGCTGGTCCGACGGCACCGCGGCGGCCGCAGCGGGGCGTCGCGCCGCCGACGCCCTCGGCCGGCAGGTGCCCGACGGCGACGATCACTTCGTCGACCGGTACGACACCCTGCTCTTCCTCGCCGGCACCCTCTACGACCGGATCGAAGGCTCCACGGCGTGGCGGTCGGAACACCTCGCGGTGCAGCGGTCCCAGCTCGATCTCGCCGACGAGCTGACGCAGATCGCCGTAGATACCGTCACGCTGCGGGGCCTGCTCGCCGAACTCGCCGACGCCCGGCGCGCGGCGCCGTCCGCTCGCGCGGCCCTCGACGCGCGGATCGCCGCGCTCGCACCGGTGTGGGACCAGCTTCTCGACCGGGTGGCGGCACTGGCGCGCATCGGCGAGCTGCTCACCGTCGCCGAGGTCCAGCTGCGCACCGCCGAGGTCGAGGCACGCACCGCGAGCCTCGACGAGCGGATCGACTCCCTCATCGGCCGATCGGGAGCGCGGGAGCTGTCCGCCGACAACACCCACTTCGTCGGCGACCAGTTCGGGATCGCCGCAGAGTTGATGGGTTCGCTCCGGTCGGAGCTGAGGGGCGACATCGCGGAGCTCACCGCGCGGGAGTGAGACCGCCCGCGCCGATTGTCAGCCGTCACAGCGCAGTTCCTCGGTGATTCCGACGTCGCCCGACGCCGCTGCTTCCCGTGCGGGCGGTGCTGTAGCTTTCACGCGTTCTCGAGCGAAATCGACTGGGGGTGAACGGGTGCTGCGCAGTGTGCCGAGATGCACGGTGCCGAGATCCACGGTGCCGACGTGCACGGCCCGGAGGTCGGGGATGCTCTTGGTGGCGACGGTGCTCGCCGTCGCCGGTTGCGGCGGGTCCGCGGACACGGTCCGGGTGCAGGACGATCCGATCCTCGAGGCGGAGTTCGACACGGTCCTGCTGACCGGCGAACCCCGCACCCTCGCCTCCGTCGCCGAGGACGCCGGTCTGTCGCCGGGATCGTGGGACCGCATGTACTGCTTCTCGCTGCCCCTGCTGATGAGCTCGATCAACCGCGACCTCGGCCTGAGGGGCACCGTGTGGGAGAACCTTCCCGACGCCGCGGGGCAGGGCCTGATCGTCTTCATGTCCGACGGCGACGTCGTCCGCGCCGCCGTCGACCGGGCACCCGTCGTCGAGGTCGACGGGTACGCCGCCCCCGACGCGCTGGTCGAGGCGGCGGACTCCGACCGGCTCACGATTGTCTCCGGCCACTGATCGCCTCGGTGTGACCTCCACCCGCCCGATTCGAGGCCCAATGGCCATTTCCCGAAGGCGTTACGGGTGAGACGCTGAACCCGGCAGACACCGATCGGCGAAAGGCCCGAAGCAATGAAGGCACTGGTGTTCCACGGTCCGGGAAAGCGTTCCTGGGAGGACGTCCCCGATCCCCGAATCCAGGACCCCACCGACGCGATCGTCCGCGTCGACGCGGTCACCATCTGCGGCACCGACCTGCACATCCTCGGCGGCGACGTCCCCGAGGTGACCGACGGGCGCATCCTCGGGCACGAGGCCGTCGGCACCGTCGTCGAGGTCGGGCCGGGCGTGCAGAACCTCGCGCCCGGGGACCGGGTGCTCGTCTCGTGCATCACCTCGTGCGGCCGCTGCCGCTTCTGCCGCGAGGGCCGCTACGGCCAGTGCCTCGGCGGCGGAGGCTGGATCCTCGGCCACCTCATCGACGGCACCCAGGCCGAACTCGTGCGAGTTCCGTTCGCCGACAACTCCACCCACCGCGTACCCGAGGGCGTGAGCGACGAGCAGATGCTCATGCTCGCCGACATCCTGCCCACCTCCTACGAGGTCGGCGTGCTCAACGGTTGCGTGCGGCCCGCCGACGTCGTCGTCATCGTCGGCGCCGGGCCGATCGGTCTCGCCGCGATCCTCGCGACCCGGCTTTTCAGTCCGAGTCACGTCGTCGCGGTCGACCTCGCCGACAGCCGCCTCGAGGCGGCCAAGGCGTTCGGCGCCGACGTCGTGGTCAACGGCGGGCGCGACGACGTCGCTGCGGTGGTGCGCGACCTCACCGGCGGCCTCGGCGCCGACGTCACCATGGAGGCCGTCGGAGTGCCGGCGACGTTCGAGCAGGCCGTCGAACTGGTGCGGCCGGGCGGCCATGTCGCCAACATCGGCGTCCACGGCGCGCCGGCCACCCTGCACCTCGAGAGCATCTGGATCAAGGACCTCACCATCACCACCGGGCTCGTCGACACGCATTCGACCCCGACGCTGATCGGCCTGGTCCGCAGCGGCAAGCTCGACACCTCGCCGATGATCACCCACCGGTTCGCCCTCGACGAGTTCGAGGAGGCCTACGACGTGTTCGGCCGGGCCGCCGAGACCGGTGCCCTCAAGGTGCTGCTGACGGCGAAGCCGGGAACCTGATGCGGCGACGGCGCGCGCTACTTCACCCGCGCGTCGTCACGGCCGCGCGCCCCGCCACCCGTCGCGCGCGCCGAGCGAATGTATCGTTCCGTCGGACTACCGAGATGAGCGATACATTCGCTCGGACGGCGGCTGTTCGTGCGTGGCCTCGAGCCCGAGTTCGGCTGCGGCGGAGGTGAAGTCCGGGTCGAAGAGCAGAAAGCTCAGCAGGTCGCCGTGGTCCTCGCGGGTTCCTCCCACGAGTCGGCCCAGCACCGACAGCCAGGGATGGCGCAGACCGCCCACCCCCGTGCCCTTCTCGTTGTACACGGCGTAGGCGAGTCGGCCGAGGTCGTATACCTGCTCGAGCGACGGGCCCGCGAACCGCACCCCGATCTCCCGATCCGAGGTCACCTCCGCGCTGTCCACTCCGGCTGCACGAATGCGCATCAGCCGGTCGTTGCGGACCTCGAGCTGGTGCAGGTCTTCGATCATGCGGTCCGAGAGGACGGCGCGCAGGACCAGTGCGGCGGCGCCGAACACGTCGGGCGGTTCGTCGTCGCCGGGCGCGAGGTCGGCGGCAGGCTGTTCGATCCAGTGCCGCGGCTGGGTCGCGACGACTCCGAGGGTGTCCGCGCCGAGGGCGAGGGCCGGCTTCAGCGGGGTGTTGAGCTGCAGACCGCCGTCGACGTACCAGCCCGCCCACGCCGCCGGTTCGGTGACCCGGACGGGCCGGAACAGCACCGGCACCGCCGCCGATGCCAATACGTGCTCGACGGACAGCTCCGTCTCGACGTAGCTGATGTTGCGATGTTCGTCGTAGTCGGGCAGCGGCACCGACGAGTGCTTCTCGACGAAGACCACGGTGCCGCGGGTGGCGACCGAGGTCGCCGTCACCGCGACCGCCCCGATGGCCCCGCTGCGGATGTTGGCGTGCAGGTCCTCCCAGCAGATGAGTGATTCCAGCATGTCGTGCATGCGCTCGGTGTCGAGAAGGCTCGGCAGCGTGACGTCCAGACCGGCGGCCTGACCGAGGTAACGCAGGCCGGTGCCGACCAGCGTGCCGACGGGCCCGAAGACGTCGTCCAGTCCCACCGTCGACCACAGGCTCACGATCTTGTGGGTGGCGGACTTGTACCCGTCCCCGGCGAAGGCGGCCAGTCCGACGACGTTCAGCGCGCCGGCGCTGGTTCCCACCAGAATCGGAGGGCGCTCCGACCGCGGCAGGTGGGGCAGCAGCGATGCGATCGCTCCGGCCTCGTACGCCCCTCGGGCGCCCGCGCCGGATACCACCAGCCCTACGGTTTCGCTCACGGTCGTCCCCCTCACGACGAGCACGTGCATACATCGGAGAACGATACGCGCCGGTGCGGCGCCGATCGCGCGATCCGCAGAAGCCGAGCGACGGTCGCAGCGGGCGGATGTGTCGGCTACCCGGGCGAACGATTCATTCGCTCGCCGGCCGGGACACGCCGGCCGGCTCGGCGGTCGTCGCGGCCGGCCGCGGCGCGAGCCCAGGGATCACGGTCTCCCCGTACGCCTCGAGGGTCGACGTCTTCGCGTCGTGCTGCAGGTACACGGCGAACTGGTCCACCCCGATCTCCTCGAGTTCCCTCAGCCGGTTCAGATGCTCCTCCGCGGCGCCGACGATGCAGAAGCGGTCGACGATCTCGTCGGGCACAAACTCCGCGTGCGGGTTCCCGGCGCGGCCGTGCTGGTTGTAGTCGTACCCGGGACGCCCGGCGACGTAGCGGGTGAGTGCCACCGGCACGTCGCTGTCGGTGCCGTACCGGGCCACGAGGTCCGCGGCGTGATTTCCGACCATCCCACCGAACCAGCGGCACTGCTCGCGGGCATGTGTCAGGGCCGTGCCGGATCCGTCCGTCACATATGCGGGTGCCGCCGCGCAGATCGTCACCGCCGCCGGGTCGCGACCGGCCGCCTCGGCGGCCGCGCGGACCCGCGTGATCGTCCACTTCGCGATCTCCGGATCCGCGAGTTGCAGGATGAATCCGTCGGCCACCCGGCCGATCAGATCGAGCGCCTTCGGACCGTACCCGGCCACCCACACCTCGAGTGACGACGTCTCTGCCCACGGGAAGCGCACCGTCGTGTCCCGCACGCGGGCCTCGCGGCCGTTGCCGAGCTCGCGGATGACTTCGATCGCGTCGCGGAGCGTCGCCAGCGTCGCCGGTGCACCGCCGAGGGTGCGCACCGCCGAATCGCCCCGACCGATTCCACAGACGGTGCGGTTGCCGAACATGCCGTTGAGCGTGGCGAAGGTCGAGGCCGTGACCGTCCAGTCGCGGGTGGCCGGATTCGTCACCATCGGCCCCACCATGACGGTGCGCGTCGCGGCGAGGATCATGCTGTGGACGACGTACGGCTCCTGCCACAGCAGGTGCGAGTCGAACGTCCAGACGTGGGAGAAGCCGTGCGTCTCCGCCTGCCGGGCCAGCTCCACGACCCGCGCCGCCGGCGGATTGCACTGGAATACCACTCCGATGTCCACCGGGCTCCTCCTGCCGCGACTTCATGTCGGATCCGATTCTGCGCGCGCAATACCTCGGGTGTCCGGCACTCGGCGGGTTCGGGGGATCGCGGGCCACCTACCCGCCGCGTGGCGCCGGGTCCGGCCGTCGATCGGCTGCGTGTCGGTGTCCTGCCGACGGGCGGGTGTGGCCGAGACTGGGCCTGTGTCCGACAACGGTGGTGTGGAAGCGGTGGTGTTCGACCTCGACGGGGTGCTGGTCGACTCCGAACCGCTGTGGGAGCAGGTACGACGGCAGGTCGTGGCCGAGCACGGTGGACGCTGGACGGACGACGCGCAGAGCCGGTTGATGGGCATGAGCACCCCGGAGTGGGCGAGGTATCTCAGCGACGACCTCGGTGTCGACCTGCCGCCCGACGAGGTGGCGGCGCTGGTCATCGATCGTATGGGTGCCCGCTACGCCGACCGGCTGCCGCTGATTCCGGGTGCGGTCGAGGCGGTGCGCGCGATGGCGGCGCGGTGGCCGCTCGGACTGGCCAGCTCGTCCCCGCAGGCGCTGATCGACGTCGTGCTCGACGCCGCCGCGCTGGGAGACGTGTTCACCGTGGCGCTGTCCACCGAAGGTGTGGCACGTGGGAAGCCGGCCCCCGACATCTACCTGACGGTGGCCGAGCGACTCGGGACGAACCCGGCTCGGTGTGCGGCGGTGGAGGATTCCAGCAACGGGCTGCGGTCGGCGGCGGCGGCCGGCATGCGGGTGATCGCGATTCCCCATCCCC
>NZ_JAALEH010000040.1:0-49011 GCF_011058195.1 Rhodococcus sp. 14C212
GTCGAAGGGGGCCTCGCCGCGCAGCGCCTGACCGACCCGGTGCGGCAGCTCGACGGTCTCGTCGTCGAGCCGGATCAGCAGCCCGGCGGTGAGCAGGCGCTGCACGGGCCGGTCGGCGGGTGTGCCCGCCGCGGCGTCGCGGGTACGCCCGACGGGAGAGGTGCGCGCGAGGGTGTCGAGCAGGCTGCGCTGCGCCGGATCGAGGTCGGCGAGCAGGGCGCCGAGCTCGGACGGGGCCGGCAGCTGCTCGGGGTCGGGGCTGCGGCCGATTCGCCACGGCACCGCCTCGGACGCGGCCTTGACCAGCCGCAGCCCGTCGGCGGGACCCCACACGAGCGACAGCCGGCGCAGGCGGTCGAGGGACCGGTCGACGTTCTTGGCGGTGACGCGGCCGGACACGGAGTCGAGCAGCGCCCGGCGGGTCACCGGCTCCCGGTCGGCACCCAGCCGGGTCAGCGCGTCGATCACGCCGAAGTCGAGGACGGTGAGCTCGTCGGCGGCGCGGAACACCGAGGCACGCTGCTGCGCGCGGCCGGCCAGGACGGCCATCGTCGCGGGTGGCGGGACCACCAGGTCGGGGCGGGCGCGCAACAGCTCGGCGAGGTCGGCGTCGCGGCGGTCGCTCAGCCAGCGCGCGAGCGGCTCCGGGCCGGCCTCCGGCGCGGCGGGGTCGGTGGCGGTCATCGAGACCAGATTAGAGACCTGAAGTGGCTGTCCGTGAACCTGCCTGCCAAAATGAGCGCATGGCTGACAATTCGAAGAAGCAGTATGTCGATCCGGGGTGGCCCGAGGTGGCGGACGGGGACCACGCCGTCACCGAGTTGTCCTCGACTCGTTCCGGCCCGTTGTCCCCGTACGGCGAGGAGATGGAGTTCCCGTTGCCGGTCGACGCCCTGCCGTACACCCACCCCCGCACCGTCATCAACCGCTGATCGAAGCACGAAAGAGCCCCGCACCGGAAACGGTGCGGGGCTCTTTCGTGCGTCTGTGCCGGGTGTCAGTTCGGCAGAGCGGCGTTGACCGCGTCGACGAGGTTCTGGTCGACGGCGATCCCGGCCTGGCGCAGGGCGTCGAGACCCTGCTCGAAGCCGGCCCGCAGGCCCTGGGCCTCCGCGGGCAGAGCGGGAAGCTCGGGCACCTCGGGGGCGGCCTCGACGACCGGGGTGTTCTGGACGGTGCCGGCGCTCGTGGACGGGGCGCTGCGCTCCGTCGGGCTGCTGCTCAGGCCGAGGCTCGAGGAGCAGGACGGCCACGCGCCCCAGCCCTGGCCGGCGAGCACGCGCTCGGCGACGGTGATCTGCTGCTCGCGGGTGGCCTGGTTGGCGGTCGCCGCGTACTCGCCGCCGCCGTAGGCGTTCCACGTGCTGGGGGAGAACTGCAGGCCACCCTGGTAGCCGTTGCCGGTGTTGATGCCCCAGTTGCCGCCGGACTCGCACTGCGCGAGGCGGTCCCAGTCGGAGTCGGGAGCGGCGTTGGCGGTGCCGCTGAAGGCGACGCCCGTGACGCCGAGAACCGCGCTGGTCAGCGCGAACTTGGCGACGGTGCGGCCGGTGTTGGTGGGTTTGCGATGGCGTCCGCTCATGTCGGTTCCGGTTCCTCTCCGTACGCGCCTACGAGGTCAGCTGTCGGGTTCGGGCTGAAGAGGTAGCCCGGCCTCCTCGCCGGTGGGCGATTCGGCTTCACCCCTAGGACCGTCGCCGTGGCGGCGATCCGGGTGCCTCCTGGGAATCGGTGTTCCCTGGGAGACCGTTGGGTCCCCCGCTTCCTGCTCCCGTGGATCGTTTGTCGGGACACCCGGAATCCGCGGAGCAGGATTTGGCGCGACGGACCCGGGGTGGCCGAACCAACCGGCCGGACACGACGGTAACGGCTCGGGGCGGGGATTGTCACCAATTGATAACGCCGAGCGTGGCGAGGGCAGCGTGCGAGTGGCGCGTGGGGCGGGATGAAGTCGCAGGTAGGGACCAAAGTCCATTGCCGGGGCCGGTTCGCGACCTCGCCGTTATGCCGGTGTTATGTGAGGAACGTCACATGTAACTCGGGCGGTTGTCCACCGGGACGATGTCCTTCCCGAGCGGCAGCAGCGAGATCGGGACCATCTTCAGGTTCGCGAGCGCCAGGGGGATGCCGATGATCGTGATCGCCATCGCGATCGCCGTCACGACATGACCGAGGGCCAGCCAGATGCCGGCGACGACGATCCAGATCACGTTGCCGATCAGCGACCCGGCCCCCGCCGTGGGCTTGTCCACTACCGTCTTGCCGAACGGCCACAGCGCGTACATGCCGATGCGGAACGCGGCGATGCCGAACGGGATCGTGATGATCAGCACGAAGCAGATCAGGCCGGCCAGGAAGTACCCCAGCGCCAGCCACAGGCCGCCGAAGACCAGCCAGATGATGTTGAGCAGAATCCTCACGTGCGGTCCCTTCCGCGGGCGCGCCGGCCGGAGCGCAGCGCGAAGGTCATTGCCAGCACGAAACCGAGCGGCCAGGCGAGAGTCAGCAGATACAGCACCAGGCCCGGCCGGCCGTCGGTGACGACGGGGGTCAGGAAGATCGCCACCACGGCGACGATCCCGACCAGGAAACATGCCAGCGCGGCCTTGAGCAGGCCGTTGCCCGGTGCGGAAGAACTGGAGGTGCCCACGCGTTCCACCGTAGTGCTTCCCCGGCCGCCCGCGCCGCCGCCGGACTTTCGAAGGTGGACCCCGCCGGACTTTCGAAGGCGGACCCCGCCGCAGGTACACTGACGCATGTCTGCGCGTCCCGCACTCGAAGCGGGGCGCGTTGTTTTGCATATCCACTCGTGCCCCACCGGGGCACGGCTGTCGAGGAGCGGGTGAACGCAGTGCCTACCGGCAAGGTGAAGTGGTACGACATGGAGAAGGGCTTCGGCTTCCTGTCCCAGGAGGAGGGCGAGGACGTCTATGTGCGTGCCTCCGCGCTCCCGGCCGGGATCGAGGGCCTCAAGCCGGGTCAGCGGGTCGAGTTCGGCATGGCCGCGGGCCGTCGCGGACCGCAGGCGCTCAGCCTGAAACTGCTCGATCCGCTGCCGTCGGTGCGCCAGGGCGGGCGGCGTGAGGCGGCTCCCCAGAAGCGGCACTCGCCCGACGAACTGCACGGCATGGTCGAGGACATGATCAAGCTGCTCGAGGCCACCGTGCAGCCGGAGCTCCGCAAGGGCCGCCATCCCGAGCGCAAGACCGCCCAGCGCATCTCCGACGTGATGCGGGCCGTCGCGCGCGAGCTCGACTCCTGACGCCCGGCGTCGGTCCGATACGACGCGAGAGGGGCCTTCCGGGACAGCACCCGGAAGGCCCCTCTCGCATGCCGGACGGGGATCAGAACGTCTGGATCGCCCACACCGGTGCCTGCTCCCCGGTGGCGGGAAGCTGCAGCACCACATTCAGCAACTGTGCGCCGGGATCGGACGGCACCGTCACGGCCCGGGCCTGACCGGGCGTGTAGTCGCGGAACCCCTCGAAGATCTCGCCGGTGCGCGGATCTCCGTAGGTGACGTTCAGCCGCCAGTCCGAGTCGGTGATCTCCGACGGCAACGACAGCTGCAGCGGCCGGCCCGCCGGGACCTCGAGCATCACGGCCTCGAGGCCGGCGCACGTGCCGTCGGCGCTGCACAGGCCGGGCTCGACCGTGACCGTACGGCCCTGCGCGTACGCCGTCACCGTGGGCAGGCTCGGCGGTGCGGAACGGACGAGGGAGACCACGACCGCGGTGAGCCCGCCGATCGCGACCAGCGCCACGATCACCAGGATCGCGATCGTCTTCTTCGTCCGGGGCTGCAGTCTCATCACGTTCCGTTTCTCGTCGTACGTCCGCCTGGCCGCGGGATGCGACCGGTGGTCTCCTGGGTGGCGTGTTCCGGGCGTTTGCCACCGAAGCCCGGAACGACGGTGCCTCCACGGTAGGTGAGGATCGTCTGCGTCAGACCGAGGACCAGCACGACGGTGACCACGGTGAACCCGAGCCAGTACTCGGTCGGCAGGAGGACCCCCAGGGCCCCGCCGAAGACCCAGCTCAGCTGCAGCACCGTCTCCGAGCGACCGAACCCGGACGCGATGGACTCCTCCGGCAGGTCCTGCTGCAGCGACGCGTCCAGCGACACCTTCGCCAGCGCGCTCGCGCACGATCCCACCAGCGCCACGAGGGCCGCCGTGATCAGGTTGCCGGTCGCGGCGGCCAGCGCCGCCATCACCGTCACGGCCGCGGTGCACCGCACCACGATCAACGCGGGACGGCCCAGTGTGAGCCGCGCACCGGTCGCGTTGCCGGTGAAGTTGCCGATGGCCGCGGCCGCGCCGACCAGACCCAGCATCCCCGCCTGGACCAGGGGCTCGTGCTCGGTCTTCGACTTGGCGACGAACGCGATGAACAAGGTCAGGAAGCCGGTGAGCACGCGGATCGTGCCGTTGCCCCACAAACCGGTGAGCACGGCCCGCCCCAGCGGCTGCCGGCGGCTCTTCGCGCCGCCGGTGGCGCGCGCGGGCGTCGCGATCACTTCGGTGCGGTTCCCGACGACCTCGGTGCGGGCCTCGGCGCCGTGATACGAGAGCGTGGCCGGCACCTCGCCCTCGGTGACCTCGACCCACGACGGGATCCGCATGCTCAGGTACGCGCCGAACGCCGTGATGACGGCGCACAGCCACAGTGCGCCGGACGATCCGAACATCCAGGCCGCGGCGGCTGCGACGGCTCCGGCGCCCATCGTGCCGCCCACCAGGCCGAACACCGTCAGCCGGGAGTTCACCCGGACCAGATCTATCTCGGGCGGCAGCACCCGCGGCGTCACCGCCGATTTGAGCACCGCGAACGATTTGGACAGCACCATCATCGCCAGCGCGGCGGGGTACAGCCCCCAGCTGTCGAAGTTGAACACCAGCACCACGGCGAGCACGGTGCGCGCGGCGAACGACGTTGCCAGCGCCAGCCGGCGGCCGTGCTGCAACCGATCGAGCAACGGACCTATCAGCGGGGCGATCACCGCGAACGGGGCGATCGTGATGAGCAGATACAGCGCGACCTTGGTCTTGTCCTCGCCCGTGGCCGCCGAGAAGAACAGGGTGTTGGCCAGGGCCACGGCGACCGCCGCGTCGCTCGCGAAGTTCGCCATCGTCGCGTAGGTCAGGGCCGTCAGGCCCGAGCGGTCCGCACCGTCCGCGGTGGCGGCCCGGCGGAACGTCGCGATGCCCTTGCTCGTGAGTTCACGGCTGCGCAGCGCCGCGACGCGGGTGACCGTGAGCTTCCGTGGCATCCGCGGGGCCCGCGGAGCGCCGGCGCGCGCCCCGCGGGAGGCGTCGTCGCCCCGGTGCTTGCGGGCGTCCTCGACCGGGTGCAGCGGCGGCAGGGGGGTGCGTCGCGCAGACGTACGCCGCGGCGGCGGATAGCTGCCGTTGCCGGGGTGCGGGGCCCGGGCCGACGGGCGGGGACGACCGCCGACGTCGGCGCGACGGCCCGCGTCGTCGTGCGCGCGCTCCTCGTCCGAATCGGTCACGGCACAATTCTGTCGCACCGGGCGGATCGGTGTTCGGTGGCGTGCCCCACCTGCGGCGCGGTCACGGCACGAACCGCACCTCGAACACCGACGGCCAGTACTTGCCGGTGACGAGGAAACGATCGGTACCGGGCAGGTGTGCGATTCCGTTGAGCACGTCGATGCGCTCGCGCTGCCCGTCGGTGAACCGCTCGCGCAGCGCCCCGGCGTCCACCACGGCGGTCACCCGGCCCTCGTCCGGGTCGATGCGCAGGATCTCGTCGGTCTTCCACACATTGGCGTACACGGCGCCGTCGTCGGTGCATTCGAGTTCGTTGAGACGCGTGACGGCACGGCCCTCGCGCAGCACCGTCACCCGGCCCGTCTCCGCGAAGGTCCCGGGGTGCCGGAACGTCAGCTGCGCGGTGCCGTCGCTCATCACCAGCCGGTCGTCCTGGGCGCACAGCCCCCAGCCCTCCCCGTCGTAATCGGCGCGGCCGCGTTCGGTCAGGGTGTCCCGGTCGCGGGCGACCGCGACCCCGTCACGCCACGTCAGCTGCCACACCGTGGAGCCGGCGACGGTGATGCCCTCGCCGAACATGTCGTCCGGCACCGGCACCCGGACCCGTTCGGCCCCGGTGGCCAGCGACCGCGCCGCGATCCACGACCGGCCGGACAGGCCGGTGCCCTCGAGCAGCTCGTCGCCGGACACCTCGAGGCCCTGCGTGAACGCGGTGGGATCGTGCGGGTGCACGGCCACGACCTCGGCCCGCAGGCGCTCGGGCGGCGGACCCGGATCCGCCGGGGCGGAGTCGCACGCGGCCGCCGCGACGCAGGCGGCGACCGCGGCCGCGACGGAGAGAGGACGGCGGCGCATGCCCACATGATGGCAGCCGAGGGTCGCGGCGGCGGTTCCGTGCGGCAGAATGGGGTCCGTGAGTGGTGTGCCTTCCTCAGTTGCGTCCGGCTCCGCGTCCGCCTCTACCGAACAGCTCGTGCAGCCTCTGCTGGCCGACGCCGTCGACGTCGCGCGGGCCGCGCTGCTGGACGCGGGAGAGACCGGCGTCGGCGCGTACCTCGGCGTCGCGGCCGAGGACGACTGCGCCGCCACCCACCGGTTCGCCGCGGAACTGCCCGGGTACCGGGGCTGGCAATGGGCCGTCGTCGTCGCCGCCGCACCCGGCTCGGACCGGGTGACGGTGAGCGAGCTGGCGCTGCTGCCCGGCCCGGACGCGCTCGTCGCGCCGCGGTGGGTGCCGTGGAACGAGCGGATCCGGCCCGGCGACCTCGGTCCCGGCGACCTGCTCGCGCCCCCGGCGGGCGATCCGCGCCTCGTGCCCGGCTACGTCGCCACCGGCGACCCCGAGATCGACGACACGGCCCTCGAGATCGGCTTCGGCCGCACGCAGGTCATGAGCCTCGAGGGCCGCGTCGAGGCGGCCCAGCGCTGGTACGACGGCGACTACGGCCCCGACTCGGAGATGGCCAAGGCCGCGCCCTCGACGTGCCGGCTGTGCGGGTTCTACCTTCCCCTCGCGGGTTCCCTGCGGGCAGCGTTCGGGGTGTGCGGCAACGAGTTCGCCGCCGACGGCCACGTGGTGCACTCGGCGTACGGGTGCGGCGCCCACTCGGACACCACCCTGCCGACCGGCGCGGGCTCCCCGGTCCACGAGGCGTACGACGACTCCGCCGTCGAGGTCGTCGCCCTGCCGCCGGCCGGTGCGAGTGCGGAGGCGCACGTCCCGGAGGCCTCGGCGGAGACCGGGTCCGGGAGCGCCGAGAACACGGAGAGCGCCGAGAATACGGAGAGCGCCGAGAACACAGAGAGCGCCGAGAACGCAGAGAGCGCCGACGACACGGCCGCGGCCGCACCGCCGGAACAGACCGACTGAGGATGCCGCGCCCCGACCCCGCCGACCCCTTCGGGACCGCGGCGCTGCGCGAGGGCACCCTGCTGGCCTGGGCGTCGTCCCCGACGCGGCTGCGGGAGGATGCTGCCACCGAGGCCGATCTCGTCCGGGCCGGCTACCGGGACCGGGTGCTCACCGAACTCGCGCAGAACGCCGCCGACGCGGCCGCGCGCGTAGGCGTGCCGGGCGCGCTGTGCCTGTGGCGCGACGGCGACGACCTGCACGTCGCGAATACCGGCGCGCCGCTCGACGAAGCCGGCGTGCAGGCCCTGACGGCGCTGCGGGCGTCGAGCAAGACCGGCGGGGTCGGCCGGTTCGGGGTCGGCTTCACCGCCGCGGCCGCGGTGAGCGAGGACATCGAGATCCGTTCGCGGTCCGGATCGATCCGCTTCTCCGCCGCGCGCACCCGGGACGCGCTGGCCGACCGCGGCCTGCCCGCCCCGGAGTCCGGCATCCCGGTGCTGCGCCTCGCGTGGCCGGCGTCCACGCCGCCGGCGCCCGGCTGGGACACCGAGGTGGTGCTGCGGCTGCGTCCCGGGATCGACGCGGAGACGCTGCTCGAGGGGTTCGCCGCGGAGGCCGTGGATCTGCTCCTCGAGCTGCCCGCACTGGCCGCCGTCACGGTGGGCGGCCGCGAGCTCACCCGCACCTGCACCGAAGCCGAGTCCGGACTGCGCGTGGTCGCCGTCGGGGAGCGGACCTGGTGGGAGTATGCCGGGCCCGACGCCCGCTGGCTCGTTCCCGTCGTGGACGGGGTGGTGGTGCCGGTGCCGCAGGACGTGCTGCGCGCTCCCACCCGCTCCGACGAGGAACTCTCGTTGCCCGCGCTGGTGGTCGCCGACGTGCCGATGCAGCCCGACCGGCGCCGCCTGCTCCCCGGCGCCCCGGTGGCCGGACTGGCGCGCGGCTACGCCGGCTTCGTCGCGGCGCTACCGCCGCGGCAGCGGCCGTCGATGGTTCCGGTTCCCGGCTTCGCGCGCAGCGAGGTCGACGCGCTGCTGCGTGAGGCCGTGCTGCAGGAGTTGCGCGCGCATCCGTGGCTGCCCCCGGCCGCCGGCGGCGACGATCTGGTCCCGGACCGGGCCACCGCGCTGACCGGTCTCACCGACGAACTCGCCGCCGTCCTCGCCGACGTCGTGCCCGGCCTGATCCGGCCCGATCTGTGCGGGCCGCGGTACGCTGCGGCGCTCGGCGCCGTCGACGTGCACCGCCTCGGGCCGGCGCGGATCGCCGAGCTGCTCGCGGGGGTCGAGCGCGAGCCTGCGTGGTGGTACCGGCTGTACGAGGCGCTCACCCCGCTGGTCGTCGACTCGGTGGTGGCCGAGGAACTCGCCGCGATCCCGGTGCCGCTGTCGGACGGCCGCACCGTCACGGGGCCGCGGACCGTCGTGCTGGGCACGGACGTCGGGCACCTGCGCATGCCGTGGGTGCGTCTCGTGCACCCCGACGCTGCGCATCCCCTGCTCGCCCGGCTCGGCGCGGGCACGGTCACGGCGGCGGATCTGCTCGCGGACCCGGCGCTGCTCGCGGCGGTCGAGGACGCCGACGTCGACGACCACGAGGCGACGGCCGAGCTGGCCGACGTCGTGCTCCGGCTGGCGGCGCAGGTGCCGGCCGAGGCGGTGCCCCGGGAGCTGGGGGCGTTGCTGCTGCCCGATGTCGACGGCGAACTCGTGCCCGCCGACGAGCTGTTGCTGCCGGGGGCGCCCCTCGCGGATGTGCTGGTCGACGACGCGCCCTTCGCCACCCTCGATCCGCAGGTGGCGGAGCGGTACGACGCGGAGGCGCTGCGGGCCGTCGGCGTCGGATGGGGTTTCACCGTGCTGCGTGCCGAGCTGCCCACCGGTCCCGATCACGACCTGCCCGACGAGGAGCAGTGGTGGGGAACCCTCGACGAGGACCCCGAGTCGCTCGTGGCGGTGCGCGACCTCGACCTCGTCGACGACGCCCGCTGGGACCGGGCCCTGTCGCTCCTCGTCGCCGAACCCGGCACGGCCGCGGCCCTCGGCGACCGGCGCGGCTACACCGCCTGGTGGCTGCGCACCTACGCGTCGCTGGGCGGCCGGACGCTCGGGCACCTGCGCGCGCCCGACGACGAGGCGTTCGCCGGCCTGCTCGACCCCTGCCCGCACCCGGACGCGGACCGCCTGCGGCCGTGCCTGGCCGCGACGGATGTCGAGAGCACGGAGACGGCCGCGCTGCTTCTCGACCGCCTCGCCGATCCCGACCGCGCCCCCGCCCCGGCCGTCACCGCCCATGCCCACGCCGCCCTGGCCGCGGCGAGCGCCGCCGGCATGCTCGACCTCGACGCCCTGCACCTGCCCGACGCCGTCCGCAGCCTCGCCGGGTCGATCGTCGACGCGGCGGACGCGCTGGTGCTGGACCGGCCGTGGCTCGCCGCCGTGGTGCCCGCCGACCGGCTCGTGCTCGGCACCCTGCCGACCGCACCGGTCCTCGCCGACCTCCTCGACGTCCCCCTCGCCTCAGCCGAGGTGTCCGGACACGTCACCGGCCCGGGCCGCGCGGCCGGATGGCGGGACGAGCCCGCCGCGGTGCTCGCGGCGGCCGTCGCGCAGCGGCCGTTGCCGCGTGGACCCCTCGTCGTGCACGAGCGGCTGACCGTGCGCTGCTCCGGCGCGGTCACCGGCGAGCGCGACGTCTCGTGGTGGGTCGACGGGAGCGGTACGACGCACTGCACCGGCCCGGGGCTGGCCGCCGCCGTCGCGGCGCTCTCGCCGCCGGAGCCCCGATGAGCATCGACACGACGACCCTCGACGGCGTGGTGGAGCTCCGCGAACCCACGCTGACCACCCTCGTCACCGCCGTCACCCACACCGGCGGTACCGTCGCCGTCGCCGTCGTCACGACGGTGCTGACGATGCTCATGCTGCGTGCGGGCCGTCGCGACGATGCGCTGCTCCTGTCCGCGACGATCCTGACGGGCTGGCCGTTGATGAGCCTGCTCAAGCTGCAGTTCGGGCGGGAGCGGCCGCCGCAGCCCGTGCGCCTCGTCGAGCTGACCACGCACTCGTTCCCGTCCGGGCACGCCATGATGACCGCGATGCTGGCGACGGTGCTCGCCGTCGTGATCGCCTGGCAGTCGCCGCCCGGCAGCCGCCGGGCGCTCGTGGCGTACTGCGCCCTGGGCGCCTACACGCTCGCGGTCGGGCTCTCGCGGGTCTACCTCGCGGCCCACTGGCTGACCGATGTCGTCGCCGGGTGGCTGCTGGGGTCGTTGTGGGCGCTGCTGTGGGTGGGGTTGATCACGCGGGTGCGGGCCCGGCTGTGACCGCGGCCGTGGGGCCGGGCCGCGTGGGACCCGCTCGTCAGTCCAGTCCGACCTGTGCGCCGCGCCGACCCAGCCGAGCCGCCCGGCGCTGTACGAGGTACACGGCGAATCCCAAGAGCCCCACGATGATTCCCGCAACACACACGGGCAGGGCGGCCGGCCACCGGTCGCCCGCGGCGAGCACGACGATCGTCGCCACCGTCCACAGTGCCGTGCCGATCGCCAGCGCGGGACGGGGATCGGCGAGGCGCCGTGTCCGCTCGGCCACCGTTTGCGCGTCGTTCACGATTTCAGGCTAGTCCAGCCCGATTGCAATAATCTCCCGTTGCGACGCAGCCCCCATCCCAGAGCGGAAGTCGATATGGCCCAATCCTCAGAGCGGAAGTCCGGCACGGCGGTCGGCACCTCGTTCCTCGACACCTACTTCAAGATCACCGAACGGGGATCGACGGTCTCGCGGGAGGTGCGTGGCGGCGTCGTCACGTTCGTCGCGATGGCCTATATCGTGGTGCTCAACCCGCTGATCCTGGGCAGCTTCTCCCCGGACGACGCCTCGGCCAAGGTCGACGTGCTCGGCAACATTCTGCCGATCAACCAGGTCGCCGCCGTCACCGCGCTGGTGGCCGGACTGATGAGCATCGTCTTCGGCGTCGTGGCCAACTATCCGTTCGCCATCGCGGCCGGCCTGGGTATCAACACCCTGCTGGCGGTCACCATCGCACCCCAGGTCACGTGGCCCGAAGCGATGGGCCTCGTGGTGATCGACGGCATCATCATCGTGGTCCTCGCCCTCACCGGCTTCCGCACCGCCGTGTTCAACGCGATCCCGCCCGAGCTCAAGGCGGCCATCGCGGCCGGCATCGGCGCGTTCATCGCCCTGATCGGCATGGTCGACGCCGGATTCGTGCGCCGCCTGCCGGACGCGGCCGGCACCACCGTCCCCGTCGGGCTGGGCATCGACGGCTCGATCGCGTCGTGGCCGACCGCCGTGTTCGTGTTCGGCGTGCTGCTCATGGGGGTGCTCATCGTGCGCCGGGTGCCCGGCGGGCTGCTGATCGGCATCGTCGTGACCACGGTGGTCGCCGCGATCGTCGAGGCGGTCGCCGCGGTCGGGCCGTCGCAGGGCACCAACCCGAAGGGCTGGAATCTGAGCACGCCGGAGGTGCCGGACACGGTGGTCGGCGTGCCGGACCTGAGCCTGGTGGGCAACGTCGACCTCTTCGGCGCGTTCACCCGGATCGGCGTGATCGCCGCGACGCTGCTGGTGTTCACGCTCGTCCTCGCCAACTTCTTCGACGCGATGGGCACGATGACCGGTCTCGGCAAGGAGGCCGGTCTCGCCGACAAGGACGGCAACCTGCCCGGTATCGGCCGTGCCCTCGTCGTCGAGGGCACCGGGGCCGTCGCCGGCGGCGTGGGATCTGCGTCGTCGAACACGGTGTTCGTCGAGTCCGCCTCCGGCATCGCCGAGGGTGCGCGCACCGGCCTGGCGAACGTGGTGACCGGCGTGCTGTTCCTCGCCGCGATGTTCCTCACCCCGCTCTACGAGATGGTGCCCGTCGAGGCCGCCGCCCCGGCCCTCGTGGTGGTGGGTGCCCTGATGATCGGGCAGGTCCGCGACATCGACTTCACGCAGTTCGCCATCGCGTTGCCGGCGTTCCTCACGATCGTCGTCATGCCGTTCACGTACTCGATCGCCAACGGCATCGGCGTCGGCTTCATCACGTGGGTGGTCCTGCACGCGGCGGCCGGGAAGGCGCGGACGGTGCACCCGCTGCTGTGGGTGGTGGCGGGCTTGTTCGTCGCCTACTTCGCGGTGGACCCGATCACCGAACTGCTCACCTGATACGCGGCGCGATGTGTCCGGTCGGTCCCGTATTGTGCACGCCATGACATCGGAACATCGCACGCTCGCCGGCGACCTCTCGTTGGCAGTTGTGCGCCTGACGCGCCATTTGCGGGGGCGGCGCTCCGATTCCCGGGTTTCCCTGACTCAGCTGTCGGCAATGACCACGCTGAGGCAGGAGGGAGCGATGACCCCCGGCGCGCTGGCCGCGCGCGAGAAGGTTCAGCCGCCGTCCATGACGCGCGTGATCGCCTCGCTCGACGAGCTCGGGCTCGTCGAGCGGACCCCGCATCCCACGGACGGACGACAGGTCATCGTCTCGCTCTCGGATGCGGGCCTGGCACTGCTCGTCGACGAGCAGCAGGCCCGCGAGGCCTGGCTGACCGAACGTCTGGCCACGCTGGACGAGGACCACCTCGCCACCCTGCAGGACGCCGTGGGCATCATCAACAAGCTGGTCAGCGAGGCGGAGTGAGCCGGTCCCGGCCCGCAGGGCCGAGTCTGCGCCCGGACGGCACGGGGTAGCGCGGAGCGCGAACCCGCCGACGGGACGCCGGTGCCACCTGGGAGAATCGACGGCGTGGTTCACGTCATCGACATCGAGGATCCCGCCGACCCCCGGCTGGACTACTTCCGAGACCTCAACTCGTCGGATCGCCGGCCGGACCTGCCCGCCGGCAAAGGCCTGGTGATCGCGGAGGGCGTGCTCGTCGTCCAGCGGATGCTCGACTCGCGGTTCGCTCCGGGCAGCCTGCTCGGGGTGGATCGCCGTCTCGGTGAACTCGCCGACGACCTGCGCGACGTCGACGTGCCGTTCTACCGCACCTCGGCCGAGGTAATGGCCGAGGTCGTCGGCTTCCACCTCAACCGCGGGGTGCTCGCCGCGGCGCACCGGCCGCCGGCGCTCGACCTCGACGACGTCCTCGAGAAGGCCACCACCGTCGCGGTGCTCGAGGGCGTGAACGACCACGAGAACCTCGGCTCGATGTTCCGCAACGCCGCCGGTCTGGGCGTCGATGCCGTCCTGTTCGGCAAGGGCTGCGCCGACCCGCTGTACCGGCGGGCGGTGCGGGTGTCGATGGGGCACGTGCTGCGGGTGCCGTTCGCGCACGTCGAGCGGTGGCCGCACGACCTGAACCGGTTGCGGGCGCGGGGCTTCCAGCTCATCTCGCTCACGCCGAACCCCGAGGCCGTGCCGCTGGCCGAGGCCATGACGGGGGAGAAGGTCGCCCTGCTCCTCGGTGCCGAGGGCCCGGGGCTGACCGAGCAGGCGATGCGCGCGACGGACGTGCGGGCACGCATTCCGATGGCTCCGGGCACCGACTCGCTCAACGTCGCCACGGCTGCGGCGATGGCGTTCTACGAGCGGGTACGGCTCCCGCGGTGATCGCACCCTTGCGCGCCCCGTCGACACCGTGGTCGACGGGGTTGACGCTGACGGGCTTCGCCCTCGTCGTCACCGTCGTCACGATCGTCGCGTTCGGGCTCGAACTCGGGCGCGTGCACCCCTTGCTCGCGGTGATCGTCAACCTCGTCGCCGCGGCCGGGATCACCCCGACCCTGTGGTGGTGGCGGCGGGTGCCGGTGTGGCGGTGGATCGTCGCCGGCGTCGCGGCCGGAGTTCCGGTCGGCTGGATCGTGCTGCTCGGCGCGACGACGTTCTGAGCGGCTCCGCAGCCGCGCGCGAATCGGACAGCGGCGCCGGTTATTCGGCGTGTGGGTGACCGGACAGCGCGCGACCGCGTGCGGAGGTTCGTCGCGGCCACCACCACCGTCGCGCGGGCGGGCGGGCCGGCTCGTCGCGTGCGGTGGGCGGTCGCTCGCCCTCGCGGTACAGCTCGAAGCCCCACACCTCGATCTCGTGGGGGTCGAGTTCGCCGCCGGCGCGGCCCGTGTAGCGGAACCCGAGCCACGCGGCGTTGGCGGCCTCGGCGAACCGGCGGGGGTGGAACGGCAGCGCCTGCGGATCGGGCAACACGTCCAGCGGCCAGCGGATGGGGAACTCCCCACCCCAGAACGGCCGCTCCCACACGAACGGCAGGCCGTCGTCCTCGACGATGTCGACGGGCGTGGCGTCGAACGCCCGTCGCAGCGTGCCGCGCCGCCAGGCCCCGACAGCGCCCCGCGCCCCGGTGGGGTCCGACACGACGAGGTAGGTGTTCTCGGAAGCGACGGTGCGGCTCCAGCTTTCGGGCAGCTGCGACGGACGCGTGGCCGCGAGGTCCGGGCTGCACACCACCGTCACCCCGGGGAAGCTGCCCACGTAGACCCGGCCGGGGCCACCGGCCGCGGCCTGCGCGAGCGGCACCCGGTCCAGCGGTTCGGACGACATCCCGGGGTGCAACCGCCCGACGAGCGCGTGGGCCGTCTTCCGGTCGGCCCGCGCGGCGCGCAGCACCTCGCCGGGGTCGGGGGCGTCGACGTACCAGATGGTCGACACGGCCGCCGCCACCATCGGTGGACCCGAGCCTCAGACGCGCCCGTTGCTGCGCACGCCGAGCAGCACGTCGTCCCACGAGGGGAGGGCGGGCTTGCCCCGCTTGTCCTTGCCCGGGCTCTGCTGCGGCGCCAGCTTCGGCCGGTCCTCCTCCGCGTCGGGCTCGGGCAGGCTCGCCGCCATGGGCCGGACCTCCTCGACCTCCGCGTCGATCACGGCGGGCGGCGGATCGAGGGTGATCGCCTCGGCGACGACGTCCTCCCGGTCGGGCCCGTCGTTGTCCCCGCTGTCGTCGACGTCGCGCGCCGTGTACACCGGTGTGAGGCAGCGCAGCGGCCGCCCGCAGTCCGGGTCGATCAGCTCGGTGGCGGTGTCGTCGAGCGGGAGGATCGTGCCGCCGTGCGCATCGGGCTGGTAGCGCCAGTGCCCGGTGTTGATGGACCGGCCGGCGGCCCACTGCAACTGAGCCACCCAGTGGCCCTCGTCGTCGCGCCACGCGTCCCACGTGGCGGCGTCGATGCTGTGCCCTCGTGCCCGGAACGCCTGGGCGACGATCTCGGCGAGCGTGTGCACGGCCGGGCCGTCCGGGCGCACCGGATGCCCCTGCTGGGCCATCTCGGCCGCGCGGGAGCGCTCGAGCAGCACGGGGTAGGCGAACCGCTCCACCTTCGCGAGCGGGATCCCGGCCTCCTCGGCGACCTGCTCGACGGACGCGCCGGAGCGGATGCGGGCCTGGATCTCGCGGGGGCGCAGCTGGCTGGTGGTCTCGATCTGAATCTGCCCGAGGCGGGCGAGGTCGCCGCGGGAGGCGGCGCGGAGCGTGTCGTCGATCGGGATGCGGAATCTGTCGCCGTTTTCGGGATCGGCAAGCACGACGTGCGTTCCGTCGGGCTCGAGGCCGACCACTCGAAGCTCTCGCACCATGACCTCCTCGCGGGCAATCGCGATTGACCCGCCCGACTGTAACGGACTCGTGACCCCTGCGGAGCAGGACACGCCGACACGCCGGGGGACCCTGTGGCACGAATCCGTCGACGTGGCGCTATTGTCCAAGGTTTCCCCGAAAGTCTCTACTACTCGTCGAGGGTTTGGGGGCGCGCGCGAGACGGCAAGCGGGGCCGGACCCGATCCGGATCCGACCCCGCCCCGAACGGTTGTGCTACTGCCCTACATCTGGGAGACCACCCAGTCGACGCACTTGGTCAGCTGGGTGACGTCCTCGGGGTCGATGGCCGGGAACATGCCGATGCGCAGCTGGTTGCGGCCCAGCTTGCGGTACGGCTCGGTGTCGACGATCCCGTTGGCGCGCAGGATCTTTGCGACCTGTGCGGCATCCACCGAGTCGGCGAAGTCGACGGTGCCCACCACCTGCGAGCGCAGCGCCGGATCGGCGACGAACGGGGTGGCGTACTCGGAGGCCTCGGCCCAGTCGTACAGCCGCGACGACGAGTCCTTGGTGCGGGCGGTGGTCCACTCCAGGCCGCCGTTGCCGTTCATCCACTCGATCTGGTCGGCCAGCAGCAGCAGCGTGCCCACCGCCGGGGTGTTGTACGTCTGATCCTTGGTGCTGTTGTCGACGGCGATCGGCAGCGACAGGAACTCGGGGGTGAAGCGGCCCGAGGCCTTGATTTCGTCCACCCGCTCGAGCGCGGCCGGGCTCATCAGCGCGATCCACAGGCCGCCGTCGGCAGCGAAGCACTTCTGCGGCGCGAAGTAGTAGACGTCGAAGTCCTCCGCGGCGACGGGCAGGCCGCCGGCACCGGACGTCGCGTCGATGGCGACGAGGGCGTTCTCGGAGCCGGCCGGACGGGTGACAGGCACCGCGACACCGGTCGAGGTCTCGTTGTGGGCCCAGCCGATGAGATCGGCCGATCCGTCGGCGACGATCTCCGGTGCGGTGCCCGGCGCGCTGTCCACGACGATCGGGTCACCGATCAGCGGATTCTTCTTGGCGACCGTGGCGAACTTCGACGAGAACTCGCCGTAGGTGAAGTGCTGCGACTTCTCGCGGATCAGGCCGAACGCGGCCGCGTCCCAGAACGCGGTGGTGCCACCGTTGCCCAGCACCACCTCGTAGCCGTCGGGCAGGGAGAACAGCTCGCGCAGACCCGAGCGGATGCGGGCGACGACGTCCTTGACGGGCTTCTGCCGGTGGCTGGTACCGAACACCGAGGCACCGACCTCGACCAGGGACTGCAGCTGCTCGGGGCGAACCTTGGAGGGGCCGCAGCCGAAGCGGCCGTCTGCGGGCTTGAGGTCGGCGGGAATGATCGGTGTAGCGTCAGCCATCGGTATGCGTGTCCTAAACGTCGAGGAACGAGTGCACCGGTAGTCTAGACGGCCCCCGCCGGGCGGCCGGACGGACGGGCACCCGGCGAAGAGGGGCCGTCCGCCCGGTTGGGCGGGTCAGTTGTGGGTGATGGCGTCCCAGCCCTCGACGCTCTCGGGGCTGCGCGGGTCCGGGCCGGTGTAGATCGCGGCCGGGCGTACCAGCTTGCCCAGGCGCTTCTGCTCGAGGATGTGCGCGCACCAGCCGGCGGTGCGGCCGCAGGTGAACATCGCCGGCATCATCGCGGCCGGGACCTCGGCGAAGTCGAGGATCACCGCGGCCCAGAACTCGACGTTGGTCTCGATGGCGCGATCGGGGCGACGCTCGCGCAGCTCGGCGAGGGCGGCCTGTTCGAGCGCCGCGGCGACCTCGTAGCGCGGGGCGTTGAGGCGCTTGGCGGTGTCGCGCAGCACCCGCGCCCGCGGGTCCTCGGCGCGGTAGACGCGGTGGCCGAAGCCCATCAGCTTGTCCTTGCGGTCGAGGATGCCCTTGACCAGCGCGCGGGCGTCGCCGGTGCGTTCGGTCTCCTCGATCATCGGCAGCACGCGCGCCGGGGCGCCGCCGTGCAGCGGGCCGGACATCGCGCCGACCGCACCGGACAGCGCGGCGGCGACGTCGGCGCCGGTGGAGGCGATGACGCGGGCGGTGAAGGTGGAGGCGTTCATGCCGTGCTCGGCCGCCGAGACCCAGTACGCGTCGATCGCGGCGACGTGCGCCGGGTCGGGCTCACCCTTCCATCGCACCATGAACCGCTCGGTGACGGTCGCGGCCTCGTCGATGCGCTTCTGCGGCACGGCGGGCTGATAGATGCCGCGCGCGGACTGCGCGACGTAGGACAGTGCCATCACGGCGGCGCGGGCGAGGTTCTCGCGGGCGGTGGCGTCGTCGATGTCGAGGAGCGGCTCGAAGCCCCAGATCGGGGCGAGCATCGCCAGGCCGGCCTGGACGTCGACGCGGACGTCGCCGGTGTGGATCGGCAGCGGGAACGGCTCGGCGGGGGGCAGGCCCTGGCCGAACTTCCCGTCGACCAGCAGCGCCCACACGTCCCCGAATGTCACCCCGCGCGTGACGAGGTCCTCGATGTCGACGCCGCGGTAGCGCAGCGAGCCGCCGTCCTTGTCGGGTTCGGCGATATCACTGGTGAAGGCGACCACGCCTTCGAGGCCGGCGACGAAATCCTCGGGTACAGACGCGCGCGATGCCATGACGGTTGGGCTCTCCTCGTTCGGTGCAACCCGGTCCGGGCAGCACTGCCGGTGAAGCGGGACTCGGCGGATGTGATCGGCGCCCCACTCCGTTCGTCGGTGCGACTGTAGTCCCCCCGGACTGGACGCTGAGCGATGGGATACCCAGGAGTAGCGTCGATCATCGTGTCCACCGATCCACAGCCCGGCGCCGAGAACGCCGAGGGACTGCCTCCGGGTGCGGCCGAGCACGCCGACCTGGCCTCGATGCGTGTCGACTACACCCCCGTCGGCCCGCAGGGCGCCACCGCCGCCGACGAGGATCTCGAGCCCGAGTGGCTCGCCGACGGGTGGCTGCCGCTGCTGCGCCGCTGGCTCGGCGACGCCGCCGCGGCGGGGCTGCCCGAGCCGAACGCGATGGTGCTCGGCACCGTCGACGAGCACGGGCGGCCCGTCACCCGCACCGTGCTGTGCAAGGGCGTCGACGCGGACGGGGTCACCTTCTTCACCAACTACGACTCCGACAAGGGCCGGCAACTCGCCGCGACGCCCTACGCGTCGGCCACGTTCACCTGGATCCCGATCTTCCGCCAGGTCACCGTGCGCGGACCCGTCGAGCGGGTCGGCGAGGCGGAGACCACCGAGTACTGGCACTCCCGGCCCCGCGGCTCCCGTCTCGGGGCGTGGGCGTCGCAGCAGTCCCGGCCGATCGAGTCGCGGGCCGCGCTCGAGCACGCCCTCGTCGAGGTCGCGGAGCGCTACGGCATGGACGCCGAGATCCCGGTGCCGCCGCACTGGGGTGGGCTGCGGATCCGCCCCGAGTCGGCCGAGTTCTGGCAGGGCCGGCCCAACCGCCTGCACAACCGGGTGCGGACCCGGCTGGTCGACGGGCGGTGGATCACCGAGCGTCTGCAGCCGTGAGGCGACTGCTCGCCGACACCACACCGCTCGAGAATCGCGACTACCGCCGGTTGTGGACCGCCGGCATCGTCACGGTCATCGGCGCCCAGCTCAGCGTGGTCGCCGTGCCGCAACAGATCTACGAGATCACCCGCAACTCCGCCTACGTGGGCCTGACCGGCGTGTTCGCCCTCGTGCCGCTCGTGGTGTTCGGGCTGTGGGGCGGGGCCCTGGCCGACGTGATGGACCGCCGCCGGTTGCTCACGCTCACCACCGTGGGCATGGGTGTGACGTCCCTGCTGCTGTGGGCGCAGGCCGCCGCGGGTCTCGGGAACGTGTGGCTGGTGCTGGTGCTGCTGTCGCTGCAGCAGGCTTGCTTCGCGGTCAACCAGCCGACGCGCGGCGCCGTGATCCCGCGGCTCATCCCGAAAGGCCAACTGGCGGCCGCGAATTCGTTGAACATGACGGTGATGCAGTTCGGGGCCATCGCGGGGCCGCTGCTGGCCGGCGCCCTGATCCCCGTGCTCGGCCTGCCCACCCTGTACCTGATCGACACCGTCGCGCTGCTCGCGACGCTGTGGGCGGTGCTCGCGCTGCCGCCGATCCCGCCGACGGGGCAGGCCCGGCGGGCGGGCCTGCGCGAGGTGCTCGACGGGTTCCGCTACCTGTCCACGCAGAAGATCCTGCTCGCCTCGTTCGTCGTCGACATCGTCGCGATGGTGTTCGGCATGCCGCGGGCACTGTTCCCGCAGATCGCCCACGATTCGTTCGGTGATCCCGCGCAGGGCGGGCTCGCGCTCGGCCTGCTGTTCGCGGCGATGTCGGTCGGTGCGGTGCTCGGCGGGGTGTTCTCCGGGTGGTTGCCGCGGGTGCGCCGGCAGGGCCTGGCGGTGATCGTGTGCATCGTCGCCTGGGGCCTGGCGATGATCGGCTTCGGCGTCGCGGTGGGCGCGGCCGAACCGGGTGGCACCGCGGTGTGGCTGTGGATCGCGCTGGCGTTCCTGGCGTTCGGCGGCGCGGTCGACATGGTCTCGGCGGCGTTCCGCTCGACGATGCTGCAGTCCGTCGCCACCGACGAGATGCGGGGCCGGCTGCAGGGCGTGTTCATCGTCGTCGTCGCCGGCGGACCCCGCATCGGCGACGTCCTGCACGGCGGGGCGGCCGCGCTCGTGGGCACCGCGATCGCCGCGGCGGGCGGCGGAGTGCTCGTCGTGGTCGGCGTGCTGGTGTGCGTGCTCGCCTTCCCCGCGTTCGTGCGGTACCGGGTCGACCGCACGATCCGCTGATCCGTCACCCCCAGGGATCCTCACGCCGCCACACCTGCGGCAGGTGCAGGCGTACGCCGTCGCGCTCGGCGAGCTCGCCGAGGACCCGCATGGTGACGTCCAGATCGTCGCCGGCGTAGGGCAGGGCGCGCAGCGGCCGGTCGAGCGGGCGGAAGAAGTCGTCCCAGTGCACGAGCACCGCCCGCCGCGCGCCGACCGTGCGGACGGTCTCCGCCCAGTAGGTGCGGATGTACTCCTCGCTCTGCACGCCGAGTTGGCCGACGCCGAGATAGACGACCTCGGCGCGCCGACCGGCCAGCGCCCCGGGCCGGAATCCGGCGCTGCCCTGGATCAGCAGGGTACGGCCGTCGGCATGCGCGACGAACGTCGACCACGCCTCGCCGCACCGGTACGCCGCGGCCCGCGCGGGCGGGACCACGGGCGCGTCGATCGTGCCCGGGTATCGGTCCGGCGGACAGTGCTCCGACGCGACGAGCGTGACGGTGAACCCGCCGAACCGCAGCGGCTCACCGGGGGTGGCGACGACGATCCGCTCCGGGGGAAGGCCGTGCCCGCGACCGACGTTCGCGGTGGACTCGCCGCCGACGAGCGCCGCACCCGTCCGCTCGGCGACGACCGCGGAATCGAGCACATGATCGAAGTGGCTGTGGACGGGCAGCACGGCCGCGAGCCGGGTCGCGCCGGCGCGGGCCAGGCACGCGTCGATCCGGGCCGCGTCGGGTGCGAGCCGGCCCAGCGCGACGGCGCCGAGACCGGGCCGGGTGAAGAAGCCGTCGGTGAGCAGCGCGTCGGTGCCGTCGTCGACGAGCAGGGTGGACACGCCGAGGAACGTCACCGCCGGGCGGGACGCCGATGTCGCGGCGGGGACGTCGAACCGGTCGGCGTAGGCGGCGAGGTCCGGGCGGCCGAGGCGCAGTCGCATCCGGTCATCGTAGGCGCGGGACTCACTCGTGCGGCGCCGGACATCGTGGAGAACTCGCCCGCGATCGCCGAGGCCACAGCCGTGATCGTCGAATCCCTGACCCGCTGAGTCCGTCCGCGGGACACTGGGCGCATGTCCGATCCGACGAACTACCGGATCCGAGGGGGCGGGTACCGCGCGGAGGTCTCCAGCTCGGGGGCGGCCCTGCGGGTGCTCGAGCACGAATCGGCGACCGGGCCGTACCGGCTGACGGAGAGCTGGCCGGAGAACGAGCGCCCCCCGCTGCGCTCCGGCACGGTGCTCGCCCCGTGGCCGAACCGCATCCGGGACGGGCACTTCTACTTCGACGGCATCGAGCATCAGCTCGCGCTCACCGAGCCCGAACGCGGCAACGCGGTGCACGGGTTCGCCTGGCATCGAGACTGGGTTCTGGTTTCCCACAACGATTCTCGCGTCGAGCAGGCGCTGGATGTGGGGCTGCACAAGGGGTGGCCGTACCAGCTGCGGCTCACCGCGGCCCACGAGGTGGGCGACGACGGGCTCACCGTCACGCACACCGCCACCAACGTCGGCGGCTACCACTCGCCGTTCGGGCTCGGTGTGCATCCGTACGTGCGTGCGGGCGACGCACCGCTCGACGAGTGCACGCTGCGCCTGGCCGCCGGCACCCGGCTTCCGCTCGATCCCGGGCGCGGCCTGCCGAACGCGTACTCCCAGCCGGTCGAGGGCACCGACTTCGACTTCACCGCGCCGCGGCCGCTGCGGGGGGTCGAGCTCGACACCCCCTACAGCGCGCTGGACGTGGACGTGGACGGCCGGGCCCGGCACGAGCTGCGTGGCCCGGACGGCAGGGGAGTGCAACTGTGGGCCGGGCGCGAGTTCGCCTGGCTGCAGGTGTTCACCGCCGGCGCCGTCCCCGAGCTCGAGTATCCGGGGCGGAGGCGGGCCCTGGCGCTCGAGCCGATGACGTGTCCGCCGGACGCCTTCAATCTCGGCATCGATCTCGTCGTGCTGCAGCCCGGGGAGACCTGGACGGGCCGGTGGGGCCTGACCGCCCTGCCGGCCGCGTGACCGGTTCCCGCACCGCCGGTGCGGACACGCCGACGGGCGCTCACCGCGACGGCGCCGGGAACGTGATATGCGATATCGACGCAGGTGAGCGCCGTTCCGGGGGTCGCGACCGACGGTTCCGGTGCCCTCGTGGCACACCTCCGATCCGGCGCGATCCGGGACCTTCGACGGACCCTCCCTGGGCACATGGCCTGCGCAAGGGCTAGGTTCTACGTGAATGTTCGGAAGAATCGCGTTGATCTGAGCTTGAGAGGGATCCTTCGTGCCCGCTGAGAATGACACCCGACCCACCCTCAGCTACCCCGGTGGCGAGCACACAATGTCTATCGCCAAGGCGACGGAAGGCAACGACGGCATCGAGCTGGGCAAGCTCCTTGCGGAGACCGGGTACACCACCCTTGACCCCGGTTTCGTCAACACCGCCTCCACCACGTCGGCCATCACCTTCATCGACGGGGAGAAGGGCATCCTGCGGTACCGCGGATACCCCATCGAGCAGCTGGCGGAGAAGTCCACGTTCATCGAGGTCAGCTACCTGCTGATCTACGGTGAGCTGCCCACCGCGGAGCAGCTCGAGGTCTTCACCGACAAGATCCGCCGGCACACGCTGCTGCACGAGGACCTCAAGCGCTTCTTCGACGGTTTCCCGCGCAACGCGCACCCGATGCCCGTCGTCTCCAGCGCCGTCAACGCCCTGTCGGCGTACTACCAGGACGCGCTCGATCCCGACGACCCGGAGCAGGTGGAGCTGTCCACCATCCGGCTGATGGCCAAGCTGCCGACCATCGCGGCCTACGCCTACAAGAAGTCCGTCGGTCAGCCGTTCCTGTACCCGGACAACTCGCTGAACCTGGTCGAGAACTTCCTGCGCATGACGTTCGGCTTCCCGGCCGAGCCGTACCAGGTCGATCCCGAGATCGCCCAGGCCCTCGACATGCTGCTGATCCTGCATGCCGACCACGAGCAGAACTGCTCGACCTCCACGGTGCGGCTCGTCGGTTCCTCCGACGCCAACCTGTTCACCTCGATCTCCGGCGGCATCAACGCGCTGTGGGGCCCGCTGCACGGTGGCGCCAACCAGGCCGTGCTCGAGATGCTCAACGAGATCAAGACCAGCGGGGGCGACGTCAAGGAGTTCGTCCGCAAGGTCAAGAACAAGGAAGACGGCGTCAAGCTCATGGGCTTCGGACACCGCGTCTACCGCAACTACGATCCGCGTGCGGCGATCGTGAAGAAGACCGCCGACAGCCTGCTCGCCAAGCTGGGCGGCGACGACGACCTGCTGCAGATCGCGCAGGCCCTCGAGGATGCCGCGCTCACCGACGATTACTTCATCGAGCGCAAGCTGTACCCGAACGTCGACTTCTACACCGGTCTGATCTACCGGGCGATGGGCTTCCCGACCCGCATGTTCACGGTGCTGTTCGCGCTCGGCCGCCTGCCGGGCTGGATCGCGCACTGGCGCGAGATGCACTCCGACCCGACGCTGAAGATCGGCCGCCCGCGGCAGATCTACACCGGTTACACCGAGCGCGACTACAACAGCATCGAAGCACGCTGACCCGTCCCCTACCGGAAGACCGATACATGAGCAGCAAGCCCGAGATCGAGTTCCAGGAGGGTCCCGCCCCGACCGGCCTGGTCGTCAAGGACCTCACCGTCGGCGAGGGCGCCGAGGCGACGCCCGGAGCCAAGGTCGAGGTCCACTACGTCGGCGTCGAGTTCGACTCCGGCGAGGAGTTCGACTCGTCGTGGAGCCGCGGAGAATCCATCACCTTCCCGCTCAGCGGCCTGATCGCCGGCTGGCAGGAGGGCATCCCCGGCATGTGCGTCGGTGGCCGCCGTCAGCTGACGATCCCGCCGGAGATGGCGTACGGCCCGGCCGGCTCGGGTCACCGCCTCGCCGGCAAGACCCTGGTCTTCGTCATCGATCTGCTCGGGGTGGAAGCCAAGCCCGAGGTGCCGGAGATCGAGCCGGCCACCGGCCCGGCTCCCGCCGAGCTCGTGATCGAGGACATCACCGTCGGTGACGGAACCGAGGCGCAGCCCGGGTCGGTCGTCGACGTGCACTACCACGGCGTCGAGTACGACACGAACGAGGTGTTCGACTCCTCGTTCGCCCGCGGCGAGTCCGTCAAGTTCCCGCTCGGCCGGCTCATCCCCGGCTGGCAGGAGGGCATCCCCGGCATGAAGATCGGCGGTCGCCGCAAGCTCACGGTGCCCCCGCAGCTCGCCTACGGTCCGGCCGGCTCCGGGCACCCGCTCGGCGGCAAGACCCTGGTCTTCGTCATCGACCTCCTCGGCACCGAGTAGGTCCCGCCCACGGCCGGAGCCCCGCCTCGCCTTACGCGATGCGGGGCTCCGTCGCATGCGGGGGATTCCCGCAGGAGTCAGTGCCGGACGAAGGGGGTGGGGGCGATGTCGCCGCTGTCGAGGAAGTGCCACTGGTCGTCGCTGCGGCAGATCCGCCCGTCGAACCGGGAGCCGTGGTTGCGGAACTCGCTGCGCAGGAAGTTGCCGTTCCTGTCGAAATGCGTGATGGCGCAACCGCGGTCGTGACGGTCACGGCGGTCGTGGTCGTCGCGGTGGTCCGAGGACGCGGCTGCGGTCCCGGCACCGCCGAGGACCGGCAGGACGATCAGGGCGGCGGTGACGATCAGCTTGCGGCTCTTCGACATTCGGGTCTCCTGGGATCGGTGGAGGGGCTGCCTACGATCCTGCGCCCGCCCCGTCCCGCGTCGTAGTGACCCGAGGGGTGGAAAACGTTCACCCCGCCGATCCGGCGAGCCGCACCGTCAGTCGGGCCCCGCCGAGCGGGCTCGCCTCCAGTCGCGCCGCGCCGCCGTGCAGCGCCGCCTGCTGCGCCACCAGCGCCAGCCCCAGCCCGGAACCGCCCCTGGCGGCGCCGCTGCCCCGGCGGAACCGCTCGAACACCATGCCGCGTTCGTCGGCGGGCACCCCGCGCCCGTCGTCGTCGACGGTGAGCACGGTGTCGGAGCCCTCGCCGGTGACCGCCAGCCGGATCCGGCGGGCGTGGCCGTGCCGCACCGAGTTGGCCACGGCGTTGTCGACGACGAGCCGCAGCCCGCTCGGCAGCGCCCGGATCTCGCGTCCCGTCTCGCCGACCACCTCGATCTGCACGCCGGGATGCCGGCTCGTCGCATCGGCGGCCGCGGCGTCACAGATCTCCACCGGGTCGGTGGGCACGAAGTCCCGAGAGGTGGACAGATCGCCGCGGGCGAGCCGCTCGAGGTCGTCGAGAGTGGACTCGACGCGACTCTGCGTCCGGGTCAGGTCGGCGAGGATCTGGGTGCGCTCCTCGACGCTCAGGACGTCGCCGGTCGCGTCGAGGGTGGAGAGCACCTCGAGGTCGGTGCGCATCGCCGTGAGCGGGGTGCGCAGCTCGTGGGCGGCGGCAGCCGCGAAGTCCCGCGCCGTGGCGAGGGCGGCGTCGGTGGCGGCCTGGGCGCGGGCGACGTCGCTGAGCATGTCGCCGGCCGCGGCGGCGAGCTCGTCGGCCTCGCGGATGCCGGAGCGCCGCGGCTCGAGCGTCGGTTCGCGGGCCACGATCCGGCGCGTGAGGTCCACCAGGGGGCGCACGGCCCGCCCGCCGAACACCCAGCCGAGGGCCGTGGCGACCGCGACGGCGATCGCACCGGCGACGGCGAGCTGCCGGTGCTGCTCGGTCGTGATGTCCTGCGCCTCGGCGTAGGGCACCGCGACGGACAGGAGTGAGGGCAGCCGGTCGGTCGGCGCGGTGTACGTCCGGTAGGCGGTGCCGCCGAGGTCGACGGTGTGCGCGCCGGGGGAGAGGGCGGGCAGTTCGGTCGGGGTGCTGCTGAGCAACCGCCCGGATTCGGTGCGGATGGTGACGGCGAAGGCGCCGGCGTCGCCCAGGGCGGGCAGGAACAGACCGGCGGTGCCGGCGTTGGCGACCAGCACCTGGGTGGCCGTCTCGAGGCGGCGGTCGAGCTGCGCGAGGTTGTTCCGGGTGATCGCCAGCGCGACGAGCACCCCCAGGACCGCGACGACGAGCGTGGTGCCGAGCGCCGTGGCCGCGGCGACCCGCGCGCGCAGCGAGAAGCGGTGTGTCACGCCTGATCCCGCAACACGAAGCCCACCCCGCGCACGGTGTGCAGCAACCGTGGCCGCCCGCCGGCCTCGAGCTTGCGGCGCAGGTAGCCGACGAACACATCGACGACGTTGGTGTCCGCGTCGAAGTCGTAGCCCCACACGAGGGCCAGCAGGCGGTCGCGGCTCAGGACGATGCCCGCGTTGCGGGCGAGCACCTCGAGCAGTTCGAACTCGCGCTTGGTCAGCTCCACCTCGGTGCCGTCGATGCGCACCCGGCGGCCCGCGGTGTCGAGTTCGAGCCCGCCGACCCGGACGACGGAGCCGGCGCCGGGAGCGCCCGGAGCGCTACGCCGCAGCATCGCCCGGATCCGCGCGACGAGTTCGGCGAGCACGAACGGCTTCGTCAGGTAGTCGTCGGCGCCGGACTCGAGCCCCGCGATGCGGTCGCCGACGGTGCTGCGGGCGCTGAGCACGCAGATCGGGATGTCGTTGCCGTTCGAGCGCAGGGCGTTGACCACGCCGGTGCCGTCGAGGACCGGCATGTTCATGTCGAGCACCATCGCGTCCGGCCGGTGCCGGGCGACGACGGCGAGCGCCTGCGTGCCGCTCGCGGCGGTGAGCACGTCGAACCCCGACAGGCGCAGCCCGCGCTGCAGGGAGGCGAGGACGTCGTCGTCGTCGTCGACGACCAGGACGGTGGCTGGCTCGGTCACCCCTGCATTCTGCCCGCGCCGAGCATGCCGAGGACGAGCTCGACGTAGTTGCCGGCGAGCGTGTCGACGTCGATGCGGCCCGGCTGGTACCAGCGGGCGACGTCGATGCCGAGGGACAGGATCGCCAGGGCGGTGGTCGGCACGTCCCGGACCGTGAACACCCCGGCCGCGATGCCGTGCTCGATCTCGGCGCGGATCACGGCGTCGGTGTCGCGACGGATCGCGGCGATCGTCCGGTAGTGCTCCGGGGTGAGGGCGTGCAGTTCGTACTGCGCCACCCGGCAGACGGTGTGGTGCACGGCGTGGGTGCGCACGAAGCCGTCCACGATCGCGCGCATCCGGTCGGCCGGCTCGGTGGCGGAGGCGGCCGCGGCGACGACGGCGTCGAGGACGTGCTGGTGCCCGATCCGGCTGGCCTCGAACAGCACCTCCTCCTTGGACTTGAAGTGCACGTACAGTGCGGCCGGGCTCAGGCCGGCGCCGACGGAGATGTCACGCGTGGTGGTGGCGTGGTAGCCGCGACGGGCGAAGGACTCCACGGCCGAGCCGATGAGACGACGCGCGACGTCGGACTCGACCTCGGTGAAGATGCCGGTGAGGTCGTCCCGGTCGGTGATGGGCGTGTCGATCATGCTGGGTTCTCTCCGTCGCCGTGCTGGTCCGTTGACATCATGCACCGTCGTTGCTGTACTAAGTGAGCGCTTAGTGAAACCGTGGCACTGTGAAAGGAAACTCCATGCCCGCTCCCGTCCTGTCCCGGCGTGACCTCGACTTCCTGCTCTACGAGTGGCTGAACGTCGAGTCCCTCACCGCGCGGACGCGGTTCGCCGAGCACTCGCGGGAGACGTTCGACGCCGTCCTCGACCTCAGTGCGGACTTGGCTACCAAGCACTTCGCGCCCCACAACAAGAAGGCGGACGCTCAGGAGCCGCGGATCGGCGACGACGGCAAGGTCGAGATCATCCCCGAGGTCAAGGCGGCGCTGGAGCTGTTCGCCAAGGCCGGGCTCATCGGCTCCTCGTTCGACGAGGAACTCGGCGGCATGCAGCTGCCGGTCACCGTGCTGCGGGCGGCGATGGCCTGGTTCCAGGCCGCGAACGCCGGCACCTCGTCCTACCCGTTCCTCACCGTCGGCAACGCCAACCTCATCGCCACCCACGGCAGCGAGGAGCAGATCGCCACGTACGTGCCGTCCCTGCTCGAGGGCCGGTTCTTCGGCACCATGTGCCTGTCCGAGCCGCAGGCCGGATCGTCGCTGGCGGACATCACCACCAAGGCCGTGCCGCAGGACGACGGCAGCTACCGGCTCACCGGCACCAAGATGTGGATCTCCGGCGGCGACCACGAGCTGTCCGAGAACATCGTCCATCTCGTGCTTGCGAAGATTCCCGGTGGTCCGGCGGGGGTCAAGGGGATCTCGCTGTTCATCGTCCCGAAGATCCTCGTCGGCGGGGACGGGCAACTCGGCGAGCGCAACGACGTCGCCCTCGTCGGCCTCAACCACAAGATGGGCAACCGCGGCACCACCAACACGCTGCTGAACTTCGGCGACGGCACCTTCACCCCCGCTGGTCGCGCCGGCGCCGTCGGCTACCTGCTCGGCGAGCCCCACAAGGGCCTGGCGTACATGTTCCACATGATGAACGAGGCCCGCATCGGCGTCGGGTTCCTCGCCACGGCGCTCGGCTGCGCCGGCTACCTGCAGTCCCTCGAGTACGCCCGCACCCGCACACAGGGCCGCCCGCTCGGCGACAAGGACCCCTCGTCGCCGCCCGTGCCGCTGATCGAGCATGCCGACGTGCGGCGGATGCTGCTCGCGCAGAAGGCCTACGTCGAGGGCGCGCTGGCGCTGGGGCTGTACTGCTCGAAGCTCGTCGACGAGCAGCAGACCGCCGAGGACGAGGACGCCCGCACCCGCGCCGGGCTGCTGCTCGACATGCTCACCCCCGTCGCGAAGTCCTGGCCGTCGCAGTGGTGCCTCGAGGCGAACAGCCTGGCGATCCAGGTGCACGGGGGCTACGGCTACACCCGCGAATTCGACGTCGAGCAGTTCTACCGGGACAACCGCCTCAACCCCATTCACGAGGGTACGCACGGTATCCAGGGGCTGGACCTGCTCGGGCGCAAGGTGGTCATGCAGGGTGGGGCGGGGCTGGCGCTGCTCGGCGAGACGATCGGCGGGACCGTCGCGAGGGCCGTCGACGCCGGGGGCGACGCGGCCCGCTACGCCGGGCAGCTGCAGGCCGCGGTGACACGTGTCGCGGCGACCACCGCACGTCTGTGGTCGACCGGTGATCCTGAAGTGGCGCTGGCGAATTCGTCGGTGTACCTGGAGGCCGTCGGGCATGTGATCGTCGCGTGGATGTGGCTCGAGCAGATCCTCGCGGCCGGGGCCCGGGAGGGCGACTTCTACGAGGGCAAGCGTGCCGCGGCCCGGTACTTCTTCGCGTTCGAACTGCCGAAGACCGGCCCGCAGTTCGACCTGCTCGACAGCCTGGACCGGACCACGCTCGACGCGCAGCCGGCCTGGTTCTAGTCGACTGCAAGAGAGGACGAGTCTCGTCTTCGGGATGCCCGGTGCGTGGTCGTGTCGGACGAGGAACCGAACACGCACCGGGAGGTGGTCAGCTAGCGCGCAGGGCGATGGTGAGGCCGTCCTTGTGGCAGGCGGTGGGAGCACCGGGGTTGGGTTCGGCTTGGCAATTCCAGCCGTCGCTGGTGACGGTGTCGGTGAGGGCGTCGGTGCAGCCGACTCGTCCGGCTGCGGTGCCGACGGCGATGAGGTGTTGGCGCCGGCGGCGTCGGTGACCGAGTCTCGATGACTGTCACTCGGCGGTGTATGCGGCGGCGACGTCGAGGATCCCGGTCACTCCGAAGCTGTCGGTGAGCATCCCGAAGCCGGGGCTCCCAACATCCTCGTCCAGCAGCTCTCACCCGCTTCACGGTTTCCGTCACCCCCAGTCAGACGACTCGAGGGATACCACGGATCGGTGACGGTCGGCACCGACCTGACGACCGTGCCCGTCGCCCAGACCTGATGGGAACGGATACAAGCACCCGGACCGACAGACAAGACCCGTCATGAACACTGTGCTATGGATCCTCGCCGGACTCCTCGCACCGATCTTCCTCGCAGCGGGGTCATGAAGCTGATTGAGCCCAAGGACAAGTTGGCTGTCACGCCCAACCTGTCCTGGGCCGAGGACTTCTCCGACGGGACAGTCAAGGCGATCGGAATCCTGGAAGTTCTGGCCGCGATCGGTCTGAGACTCCCGCCTATTGTGGTCTTCTCAGTAAGTTGATCTTGATTGGATGGCGTCAGGCCGGATCCCGAAGGACGCAGAGCTCCTGGTAGGACTGGATTTGCGAGGATCGAATCCGAGCCAGAGGCGATCCACGTGATCACCTATCGTGCCATCTCGACGTCGCTCGACCGCTCGCCCAGTACCTTGGCCGACTGTGTACGTCGGCGCCGGCGCAGGCCGCCGGTGAACAGGGCCTCCCGCGGCGGTGCGCCTCACACGGTCATCGGCGGGATTCACACACCCGCCCGGTCGAGGCGTTCGATGAGGCGTGGTTTGCGCGCATGTCTGTGACGTAGTGCCAGGATGCGCTGGGTGAAGGCGTCACGTCGGCCCTCGCGTTCGGCGAGTGCCTGCATATCGGTGAGCAGCGTGACGGCAGCCTCGTATTCGCTGGGTTTTCGGGTGGCGATCATTGCGTCGATGCGAGACCACGCGGCTTCCTCGTCGCGGACCGGTTCATCCAACCGTCTCTCGCGGGCGAGTGCGTGGTCTTTGTCGCGGCGGACTTTGTCCTCGGCACGCCGGGCGGCCGCCCGGCGCTCACGGTCGCCGCGACGACGCGCCGCGGCGTCGAGGAGATCGGCCACGGTCCGAGGAGGCGACGCTGGAATGTGCGGGGTGTGCTCGTCGTGGAAGCGGCGCAGCATCTCCGTCCGGACCGCCGCGGGGTGATCATTCACCACGCGCATCAGGAGTCGGTTCTTCTCGGCGAGGGGCAGTGTTGTCACCCAGGCTGCGAGTGCGTCGGAGATGCCGGTGGTCTCCTCGAGCGGGGGGCTGGTCCGGGCTGCGACGGCAAGTAGGTCGTCGTCGAGGCGAGGAAGTCGGCCAGCGCTCGCTGCGCGGCGGTGAGCGTGGCTGATCCGGGCGGCACGGGTGGCTCGAGGTCGTTGTCGGGGTTGCGGCCCCAGGAGTAATCGTCCTCGCTGCTCAGGTCGAGCACGAGGAATTCGCCTGTGGTCCAGTCGGTTACCAGATCTCCGACGCAATAGTCGCGGGCGACGTCGATATCGAGCAGGCCGCGCGGGAGGCGGAGCATGATCCGGTGTGTTCCCCAGTTCGCCAGATAGAGGTGCGCGTCGTAGTAGCGCTCCATCATCATCATCTGCCTCGGATCGCCCCGGAAGTTGCCCCAGTGGTACTCGTTGACGAAGCTGGTGGCCGTAACGCTCGCCCGGGTGGACAGCGAGCGAACCTCGGCCAGCTGACGATCGTTCAACGGCCGGTCGACGGCGAGGAATTCGTAGTACTGGTATTCGCTCATCGCCTACCCCTGCCGGTTGGCACGGACAATAGGGTCCGCCCGGAAACCCGAGTCGTCTCCCATGTGGAAGAACAGGTGCCCGGCGAGCGTGCCGTCCTCGTGCAGAGCTGCCCAGCCGCGTCCGCTGACCTCGTCGCCTTCGTCGTCGCCGATCCAGCTGAACTCCACTACCGGGTGGCCGTTGCGTTCGGTGGTCCGGCAGTCCATCGAGCCGCGGACGGCGATGAAGCCGAACTGCCCGGTCCCGTCGCGGGTGAACTCGATGAAGCCGGGTTCGACGAGATCGATGGCGTCGCGGTCCCACAGGTCCATCTCCACGATCCGCCATCGGCCGGTCAGACGCCTCACCGGTAGGTCCTCCCTTGTTTGTCGCGATGTGCGGTGGTGAGGGTAGCCGCCTCGGAGGCCGGTGCGGTGAGTCGGGCTGCACGGGTGCTCTGTCCGGTTGTGACGAATGTGGCCCGGTCCTGGGCCTCGAGAAGTGGGTTCGATCGCTGGCTGTGGATGGGCACGGGCGGGCGCGGTACCGGCACGGGTCGTTCCCGTTCACGACCAGTCTCTTGCGAGCGGTGGACCGCTTCGGGGAACGCGCCGCGCCGCGTCGAGAGAGCGTCGAGGGTGCTGTCCGCGCATCTTCTTCGTTCGGTGCACCTGCGTGCTTTCCCCGGTGCGGCACCGCGATCTTGGCGGGCACGATTTCGTCTGTCGAAGGTCCTGGTGTCCCGTGCTGTCTGCGGCGAGCGTCTGCGACCGGCTGCGGATGCGTCCTGGTCCGCTTGCGCGACGGTTTCCTCGGGCCGCGTGTCGGTGAGAAGGGCCCTGGGGTGGGTAAGGGAAGTCCATCCGACCTCCGTGGGCAGGTCGTGAAATGGGTGCGGGTGAATCAGCGTTCACCTCGTAGTGCACCATGAGGGAGAATGCTCAACTCGATGATGTTGGTGAGGTACTTCATGGATCCGATAGCCACACAGTGCGAATTCCGCGGTGACGGTGTCACGCTTGCCGCCGACCGGTGGGATCCACCGGCACCGGCTGCCGACGGGGCGGGCGTCGACAGGAAAGGCGTGGTGCTGTTGCTGCACGGCGGCGGGCAGACCCGGCATTCCTGGCGCAACACCGGTCGCAGCCTCGCGGCAGACGGCTGGTCCGCCGTCGCGGTGGATGCACGGGGCCATGGCGACAGTCAGTGGGCGCCGGACGGGGACTACGGCATCGATGCGTTGGTCGCCGACCTGACGTCGATCATCGGCGAGCTGGGGGAGAAGCCGGTACTCGTCGGTGCCTCGATGGGCGGGATGACGTCGTTGATCGGGCAGGGGGAGAATCCCGCACTCGCGCGTGGTCTGGTCTTGGTCGATATCGCACCGAGGGTCGAAACCGGCGGCACCGCGGAGATCATGGCCTTCATGCGCAGTGGTCTCGACGGTTTCGCGAGTCTGGACGACGCGGCGGCGGCGATCGCGGCGTATACCCCGAACCGTGTCCGCAAACCCAACCCGGCAGGGTTGCACAAAAACCTCCGCCTGCGTGAGGGGCGCTGGTACTGGCACTGGGATCCGGCGTTTCTTCGCCAGGGTGACGAGCCCACGCGTCAGGCCGACTCGATCGTGCGCTACGAACGTGCCCGGGCTGCCGCGGCCGCGATCACCGTTCCGACGATGCTCGTGCGGGGCGCGCAGTCCCATGTGGTCAGCGAAGCAGGCGCCCAGGAACTGCGCGAGCTGATCCCGACCGCGACAGTGATCGATGTCCCCGGGGCCGGCCATATGGTCGCCGGGGACGACAACGATGTCTTCAGTGGTGGATTGAAGGGATTTCTCGACGACGACGTGGTCGCCGCGCGTCGCTGACGCCCTCGCAGGTAGCCGGCCGGGGGCTTGTCTCGGGTCTGCCTCGTGTCGGTGGCCGCGGGGGTCCGGTGCGTCTCGAGACCGTGGCCCCCGTCGTCCACAACCAGACCTCGCCGAACCCCACGACCGACCCCGCCATCGTGGTCTCCAGCCGGCCATCAGCGAAGTTGACAGTGCCGGCGCGAACTATGGGATGGCGGTCACGATTGGGCCGATGTAGTAGTACGGGGCGCCCGTGCCGATGCACTGGATGAACGCTCGGGTGCCGGGTGTGTATCGGAAGAACATAGGGTTCGGTCCGGTCTCGAATTTGTAGAAGTCCGGTACCACCTGCAGGTACGGTGGCTCGAGACTCCATCCCTCGCATTCCCACGTTTCCCCTGGGGCGAGGTCCATGCGGATGACCCCGCCGGGTTCGGGTGTGGCGACCGGCGGGGTCGCGGACGCAGTGCCGACTGCCAGCAGACCAAGCGCCGCTGCTGCAGTTACCGACCCGGCACGTCGGATGTATCTGAGTCGGATGTTTCTCATCGGAAGTCCTCCTTTGGTCGGGTTGGGGGTGGCAAGTTCAGCGGTGGTTGCGCGGATGCGCCAGCCGGATCAGCAGGCTGCCGAGCGAGTGGCCTTCCTTACCGAGCACTCCGAAGCGGTGGATCACCGCGAGGTCGCGCTTGTACTGGGTGCCGGTGACGCCCCAGGCCCGCTCGACCACGGCAACTCTCCGAGAGAGTTCCGTGCGCCGGACGACCGCCGCGAGGATTCCGTGTCGATGTGGTCGATCTCGTTGTGCAGCTCGTCGAATTCGATTGTGATCGATCGCTCGTCCGATTCGGGGAACGCAAGTGGGTTCATCTCCAGCTCCTGGTAACTATCGCGTATCAGGTCCGTGGTTGTCGGCGGTTCACCGTGGAACCGAGACCGACACTGTGGATTCCACGAAATACCGACCGGTGCACATCTCCACGCCGAGGGAAAGGGTCACGGGTGGGGACGGGACGGACCGTGCAGTCGGCGGCCGGACCGGGCGATGGCGGGCACGTTGCCGGGCGAGCCTGTTCGGCGGCGAGCCGGGGGTGAACCGTCTCGTGGCTTCGGTGATCGCTGCGCGAAACACTTTCTTGTTCAAGGTGTTCTTCTCGTGGTGTGTTTCGGCGGGGTGTTGCACCCGGCACGAGTGGTGGACGTGGAAAACATCATTCGGCATGGGCACGGTGACCGGCGACGGGGAAAACCCTGGACCGCGATGTTTGGGCCGAGCGCCTGTTCGCCGCGGTGCAGGACACCGTGGTCGAACACCAGTCGGCACCGCGCTGTCCTCCCGGCTCGCGTGCCCGGACTGCGAAATGCCGCGGCGGCACAAGGACAGCCTGGACCATTGGGATGGGGACGCTGTTCGGCACGCTGCCGCTGGACAGTCCCCGCTGGTGGCACTGCCCGTGCACGCCGCAGCCGACCCGAACGTTCAGCTGACTGGCCGCGACCCTGCGGGAGCGGACGACCTCGGGGACTCGCGCACCCCGATCCGCGCGTGCAGTCGGCGCAGCGGTGCCGGTGCCCACCAGTTGAACTCGCCGGCCACCCGCATGAACGCCGGCACCAGCACACCGCGCACCAGTGTGGCGTCCATCAGCACGGCGAGCGCGGTGCCGATCCCGAACATTTGCATGAACGACAGCCCGGTCGAGAAGGACAGCAAGGTCACGGTGAGCAGGGCGGCGGCGCTGCTCACGATCCGCCCGACGCGACCCAGGCCCTCGATGGTCGCCTCGGTGGTGCCCGCCCCGCCGTCGCGCGCCTCCTTGATCCGGCTGAGCAGGAAGATCTCGTAATCCACCGACAGGCTGAACGCGATGCAGCACAGCAGCACCACCATGCCGATGTTCAGCGGTGCGGGCGTCACGCCGGTGATCGCGGCCAGGTGCCCGTCCTGGAACAGCCACACCATCGCGCCGATCACCGCGATGAGCACGAACACGTTGAGCAGCAGCGCCTTGATCGGCACGATCATGCTTCCGGTGAATAGGAACAACAGCACGAAGGTCGACACGGCCAGCAGTGCGAGCGCCGACGGCAGACGGCCGGCGATCGCGGAATTGCTGTCGATCAGCGTTGCCGTCGGGCCGCCGACGGCAACGCGGTTCTCGGCCACCGCCGGCAGCGCCCGGATCTCGTGCACCAGGTCCTGGGCCGGCTCCGATTGCGCGTCCACCGTCGGTTCGACCAGTACGTACCCGGCATCGTCGGCGGTGAAGCGCGCGCTCTGCGGTCCCGGACCGGCCACCAGCATCCCGTGTTGGTAGCGGCCGAAGGCGCCGTCCACCCGGGCCACCTCGTCGAGCGCGGACACCTCGCGGGCCACCCGATCGAGCGCCGCCGCGTCGTTGCGCGCCACCAAGATCGCCGCGTCCGAGCTGTCGGCGGCATAGTCGTCCCGGATCGCGGTGGTGACCTGACGCGCGGCCGAATCGACCGGCAGCGCTCGCTCGTCCGGGGTCGCGAACTGGGCGTGCAGGACCGGAATGCCCATCAGCAGCAACAGCATCAGCACCGGCAGCGCGGCGCGCACCGGTCGGCGCGTCACCGCTGCCGCGGTGCGACGCCAGAACGGCGAATCCGCCGCCAGCCGGTCGCGTCGGCGCCGCACCGCCAACGAGTCGATTCGCCCACCGAGCAGTGCCAGAATCGCAGGCAGCACCACCACTGCGCTCACCGCCGCCGTCACCACCACCGCCATCGCCGCGAACCCGACTGACCGCAGGAAGTAGATGGGGAACACGAGCATCCCGCCCATCGCCACCGTTACGGTGGCCGCGCTGAACAAGATGGTGCGGCCGGCCGTCGCGACCGACTCGATCACCGCGTCCCGCGGCGGGTGCCCGTTGGCCCGCTCCTCGCGGAATCGGGACACCAGCAGCAACCCGAAGTCGATGGCCAGGCCGAGTCCGAACGCCGTGGCCACGGTCAGCGCGTAAACGGACACGTCGGTGACCTTCGCCAGCACGAACAGCACCAGCATCGTTGCCAGAATCGAAGCCACGCCCAGGCTCAGCGGCAGCAGCGCCGCCACCACGCTGCCGAACGCGACGATCAGCAGCAGCAGCGTCGCGGGCAGCGCGATCGATTCGGCCAGCTTCAGGTCCTGAGCCACGTGGGTCTCGAGGGCGTCGGTCAGCCCCAGCTTGCCCCCGGCCGCCACCCGCACCGCCGGGTCCTCGGGCAGCTCCGCGAGGATCGTCGTGGTGTGCCGGGCGGCCTGTTCCGCGGTGCCGCCGACGTGCAGCAGCACCAGCCCGGACCGGCCGTCGGTGCTGCGCAGATCCGGCAGCCGCGTGGTCCAGTAGGAGCCGACCTCGGTCACCTCCGGCTCCGCCGCGATCCGCCGCTCGAGCCGCTGCGCCGCGGCCGTCACCTCGGGGCTGTTCACATCGCCGGCGCGGGCGGTGACCTGCAACACCAGGTTGGGTGTGGAGCCGCCGAAGCGCTCGTCGAGGAAGGCCTCGGCCAGAGACGATTCCGAGCCGGGGTCGTCGAAACCGCCGACCTTCAGCTCGGCGGAGACACCCGTGCCGAGCACACCGGCGAGCACCAGGAAGGCCAGGGCGCCGGCGAGAACCCGGCGGGGACGGTCGACGATGAGGGTGGCGAGCCGTGTCAGCATGACGTCGTCGCTCCTTCGCGATCGTTCGCCGCGGCCTCGGCGTAGCCGCGCAGCGGGGGGCGCAACCGATGGAACAGCCGTTCACCGGCGGTGTCGAGGTGGAAGGGGTCGCCAGGCCGCGGGATGATCTCACCCAGCAGCCGGATCAGCGTGTCGTCGTCCACCCCGTTGAGCGGCGGAAACGGCGCTGGCGGATGCGGTGCCGCATAGGCCGACGACAGCGGTGTGAGCGGCATTTCCGTGCGTGGCGCAGCCAACACCGACGTCGCATCGGTGGGGTGATGCCGCCGCCGCAGGCGACGGTTTCCGGGTGCTGGGCCGTGGGCGGCGGCGGGTCCGGGCCGGCCGCACCTGCCCTCGGAGCTACTCCACCGTCTGGGCCCAGCGGTCCTTCGATCCACCCCACGCGGCGGTGAGCTGTGGTTCCGATGCCGTGGGCCGCGCATCGTCATCGTGTGTGAAGGCGTCCGCCGTGAGCGCCGCAGTCTGCACCATGCCCAGTGGGGCGTTGCGACCTGGGCTCGGCCGGGTAGCGGGCGGTGGTGTTCATCCCGCTCCCGCTTTCGGTCGTCGACGGCCGGATTCCTCCCGCCCGGGACGACGAGCGCCGACGTGCACGACATCACCGCGGACCGTGCGGGACCAGTTGCCCGCCCGAACGGTCCTGCTGGTGCCGCGGACCCAATACTTCGAACATGATCGGCCGACGCGGTCCGGTTGCGATGTTGTGCGGGACCGACAACGGAGGTGGTCGGCGTCGGTCCCGCTCCGGCAGAGCCAGCCGGACCCTTGACAGGATGGTCGCCAGCACGATTGACATCTCGTACTCCGCCAGGGCGAACCCGATGCACCGTCGATGCGCACCGCCGAACGGTGCGAACTCGAACGGGCTGTAGCGCCGCCCGACGAATCGTTCCGGATCGAACTGGTCGGGCCGCTCCCAGACATCCGGATGCGAATGCAGGAGTGGCAAGGCGATACCGACCGTTGCGCCCGTGGCTACTGGGACGCTGCGCACGTGCAACGGCCCGGTCAGCCGGCGCAGCACGATCGGCACCGGTGGGTGCAGTCGCAGCGTCTCCTTGCACACCGCGTCCAGGTATGGCAACCGAGCGAGTTCCTCGGGCGCTGCCGTCGGGCCCAGGTTCCGCACTTCGTCCATCACCCGCTCGCGGACGTCGGGGTGGCGGTGTAGATGGAACAACGCCCAGCACACCGATGTCGCGGTGGTCTCGTGCCCGGCGACCAGCAATGTGCGGAGCTCCTCGCGCAGCTCGGTGTCGTTGATCCGCGACCCGTCTTCATAGGTTGCGGCGAGCAACATGCTGAGGATGTCCAACCGGTTGTCCTCGGGGCCGGCGCGCCGGCGCTCGATGTCTTCGATCAGCAGCGCATCGAATTCGTCGCGTGCGCGGACGAACCGATCCCAGGGCGCGCGTCCGAATACGCCGCGCCGTAGCAGCGGAACAAGCATCAGTGGGCCGGTGTAGGCAGCGAGGAAGTCGGCGACCACCCGGACGTATTCGGCGGGGCGGTCGGTGCCGGAGAGTCCGAACACTGCCTCCAGGATCACGCGCAGAGTGATGGCCCGCAGGGCGGCCCGCGAGTCGATGATGCGTCCCGGAATCCAGTTGGCAATCTCATCCAGCGTCGAATCGCGGATGATCTCGCCGTATGCCCGCATCCGCTGCCCGTGGAACGGTGGTGTCAGCAATTTCCGTTCCCGGTGGTGCCGCTCTCCGGATATCAGGATCAGCGACGCGTCCCCGACCAGCGGCGCGATCGGATTCGGCGTCGGGGGTTCGACCAGGTCGACGGGCGCACGGAAGATGTCGCGGGCACCCTCGGGATGTCCGGTGAACAGGATCGGGGTGAAGCCGGGAAACCGTACCTCGAATGGGTCGCCGTCGCGGTCGCGCCGCCACCGGAAATAGCGTTCGAGATCGGTTCCGGCGGTGAGGGTGCGAACAGCACCGCGTCCGGCGGCACGCAAGTGGGAAGCGCGTGGCAGCATCGTCGACATGCTCGGGCCTCACATCGTCCGCAGTGCCCACAGCACCGCACGGCCGGCGGCGGGGTCGCCCACCGCGATGCGGGCGCTGCCGTCGGTGTAGAATTTGGCCACGATGCCGGCGCGTTGCAGCGCCGGTGCGATGTGCGGCCCCCTCAGGTAGAGGAAGTTGGCGTGGCTACGGGGAACGTGTACCCCGTTCTGCCGCAACGCCACCCGCAGGAGCTCGCGTTCGGCGGTGATCCGCGCGACCCGGGCTTGCAGTTCGTCCTCCGCCGCGTAGGAGGCGGTCACCGCCGCCACCGCCGCACAACTCATCCCGAACGGCAGCTGTCGGCGCCGCACCCGCGCCACCAACTCCTGTCCTCCGAATGCGTACCCGATGCGGAGTCCGGCCAGCCCGAACGCCTTCGAAAACGTCCTCAGTACAATTACATTGGGGTAGCGTCGAATGAGGTCGAGCACGTCGACCGCGTCGGCGGCGTCGATGAACTCGACGTAGGCCTCGTCGAGGATCACCACCACTCGCGGCGGAATCGAGGACAGGAACACCTCCAAGTCGGCCGCGGAGACCAAGGTGCCGGTGGGATTGTGCGGCCGGCACACTACTACCAGCCCGGTCCGGTCGTCGACGACCTCGCCCAGGTTCCCCAGGTCTTGCCGGCCCGCCCGGTCCAGTGGCACCGTCACCGCTTCCACACCCATCATGTCGGCCATGATTGGGTAGCCGTCGAACGTGGGCGTCGCGAACGCCATGGTTTCGCCGTCGCCCAGCACGGCCTGCATGATCTGCATCGCGACCCCTGTCGCGCCCGAGCCGACCACCACTTGCGCCGGGTCGACACCGACCCGGTCGGCGATGATCCGCGGTAGCCGCTGCGGCAGAAACTCCGGATACCGGTTCGCCCGGGCCATCTGTTCGTGCAGCGCCGCCAGTACCGACGGTAACGGTGGGAACGGGTTTTCGCTCAGTCCGAGCTCGAAGTGGCGCGCTGGTCGGGTCCGGTTGCCCACCGCCGACGGTGTCGTCGCCTCCGTGATCTCGCCGGTCATGGCGTCGGCCCCGCTCCCCATCGGACGGCCGCGGCACCGGCGAAGTCGCCGGCGTGCGCGAATCCGGCCAGCAGTACCAGCGATCCGTTGCCGATGTGCCCGTCCCGATTGGCGGTGTCCAGCGTCACCGGGATCCCGGCGCCGAACAGGTTTCCGCACTCGTCGAAGGTGTCCGGATGGTGCTCCGGGGTCAGCTGCATGGCCTCGCGCCAGTTCCGCAGGAACAGCCGGTTGGGTTGGTTGGTGACGAAGGTGTCGACGTCGACGGACTGCACCCCGATCCGATCGCAGACTGCCAGCGCCACCTCGGGAACGAGCCGGTTGCCGCGGGCGAACACCTTGGTGATCTTGGACTCGGTGAACCCCACGCAGACCTGGCCGAGTCCTGGCTCCCAGTATTTGCGATCGGAGATCGGAATTCCTTCGAAGGTCATGTCCCCGCCGAACTCCGGATAGGTGCGGCATTCGATGCCCAGGATCGGCGCGTCGTCGGATTTGGTCAGCAGGCCGACGCCGCAGCCGTCGCCGGGGACCGAGGCATGCGCCAACCCGCGGATCTCGGTCTGGGTGAAGACCTGTCCCGCACTGTTCTGAGTCGTGGCGATCAATGCCGTGGTTGCGTCGGTGCTGTGCAGGATGGTCCGGGCGAGCGCCATCATGTGCACGAACGACGCGCAGCCGCCGTTGTGCACGTCGATCACCCAGTCCGGGCGCAGCCCCAATCGTCGGGCGACCTCCGGGCCGCAGCCGAGCACCGGGTTATCGGGCAGTTGGGTGTGCGTGAGCAGCACATCCACGTTCGAAATCGTGTCCGGGCCGTGCCTGTCGATCAGCGGCGCGACCGCCCGCTCCACCATGTCCACCGCGGTCTCGTCACGGGCCACGTGGTGCCGATACCTCGGCGCGCGGAACATGACGTTCTTCGCCATCCGGTCCGAGCGGGAGAACTGGGTGAAATACTCGGTGGGAACCCGGTTCTCCGGCAGATAGCTGGCGACGTCGATCAGGCTGACCGCGGGCAGGGACGCTGTCATCGGTGCGTGCGCTGTCATGCTCATTTCATCCACTCCGGCTTGATCGGTAGACCGTGTGTGGCGCGGTACTCGCAGATGGCCTTGAGGTTGTCCATCTCCAACTGATGTCCGGCGGAGAACATGTCCCAGAAGTCGCCGACCCACACCGGGCGGTTCGCCGGCGCCGTCTCCGGGTAGGGGTTCTCGTCGTAGAAGGGGTGGTGGCAGTTGGTCCACAGCACCACCGATCCGGGGATGTTCAGCACCACTTCCGCGTCGACCACCCGCATCAGATAGATCATCCATAGGTGTTGGCCCTGGTCCCACGCGCAGTGGTAGTCCACCGTCATCGCGTCGGGGTTCGCGACGGTGCGCACATAGCATTTCGTCTGGTCGCCGAGCCGGTCGTAAGAGAGCCACAGCCCGGGCTCGTCGGTCTCGGTGAACCCGCGCAGGCTGTAGGTCCATTCCTCCAGACACCGGGTGTCCGCAAGGTACTCGTACACCTCACGCGGCGGTGCCGCGATGTGGGCGCTGACCGGGCAGAATCGGCCGAACACCTGCTCGTGGGGGTACACCGACCGCAGCATGTCCACGATGATCGGTGTGGTGGCATCCTTGTCGGAATTCTCGATCCGCAGCACGCCTGGGATCTCATCCTCGGCGATGTCGCTCAGGGCGGGAAGGCTGATGGTCATGATTTGTCTCCTGTATTCAGGGTCGGGTCAGGAACGGCAGGAACGGTGGTATCTCGTCGGGATCGCAGTCCACCGAGACGAATGATGGGCCTTCGGTGTCCACGCTGCGTGCGAGCGCGTCGGTCAGCTCGTTGACATTTCGCGCGGCGAATGCTGGCAGCGTCGGGAACATCGCTGCGATCCCCTCGCCGAGCAGGGTCGGCCGGAATCGATTGAAGCTGTACCGGTCGCGGTAGAACAGTTGCTCGCGGGTCACGCACATCGCGTGCGCGTTGTTGTTGAACACGATGAAAGTCACCGGCAGGTCGTGCTCGATCGCGGTGTGCATCTCCAGGCCGTGCATGAAGAACGCGCCATCCCCGGCGATCACGAACGTCCTTCTGTTCCGCGCGAACGCCGAACCGATCCCCGCGCCGAAACTGTAGCCCATGCCGCCCATCCCGAGGGCGACCACGAACCGCCCGCCGCGGGGCACCGAAAGATGATGCACCACCGATGCGCCCGTGTTCCCGGCGTCGGCGAACACGTCCGCTCCCGCCGGCAGCATCGCCGCGATCGCCTCCACGGCCTCGCGGTAGCGCAGCCCCGGACCCGAGGAGTCGGGTACCTCCAGCGTCGTCAGGGCCTGCGGGCCTGCCGGTTCCGGTACGCCGTCGACGTCGAACAGCGCCGTGAGCTCGGCCAGTGTCGACCCGAGGTCCCTGCTCACCGCGTGCACCGTGGGCGGATAGGGTGGTTCGGCGCCGATGCTGGCCACCGGCACTCCGGCCAGCGCACCGTCGAGCCCGGCTCGTGCGGTCATCGGCATCCGTGTGCCCACCAGCAGGCACAACGCCGCCTGCTGCACGGCGTCGACGAGTTCGGCGTGGCCCATTATGCCTGCCACACCGCAGAATCCATGCTCTTCGGCGGCGTAGCAATCCTTCGCATCCGGTGTCACCCCGACCGCCGCGTCCAACGCGACGGCCAACGCCCGCACCTGCGCGCGGGCATCGTTGCGCGCCACCTGATCGCCGACGACGAGCACGATCTTGCCGGTCCGCCGGGCCGCGGCGACCATCTCGGCGACCCGGGCCAGCCCGACGTGATCGCGAACCACCCGGCGGGTCGGCGGGGTGAACCGGGGCCCCGTAACGGTGGCCTGCTGAACATCCTTGGGCAACAGCAATACCGCAGGCCCACCGCACAGCGCCGCGGACACCGCCCGCTCCAGGTGCTCGGCGATGTCCTCGGGCCGCTCGACCCGCGCGCAGTAGCGGGAGATCTCGACGAACAACCGCGCCGCGTCGATCGAACCCGCCCGGCCGCTGGAATCCTGGAATGCCCCCTCGCCCTCCAACGCGGTCGGTGGCTGACCGACCAGGGCCAGCACCGGCACCCGCGAGGTGTAGGACTCGGCCAGCCCGGCGACCAGGTTCATCGCGCCACCGCCCGAGGTGGCGGCGACAACGCCGAGCCCGCTCGTCGAGCGTGCGTACCCGTCAGCCATGGTGGCCGCGGAGAACTCGTGCTTGGCCACTACCCCAGTGACGTTCACGTCGGCATCGAAGACCGCGTCATAGAGGTCCTCGATGTTGGCGCCGTCCACCCCGAAGATGTTGCGCACGCCCAGCGCGGCCACGGCGTCGACCAGGTAGTCGACGACCCGCCGCTGTTCGCGTCCGTGACTTCGAGCGCTCGTTACCATGCCGTGCTCCTTCCGGGACTCCGGTCCCGACGCTTCTTGTCGCTTCCCGATGTGGTTACGTCGGACCCGATCGGGGGCGCCGTCGCGGGTGCCCTTGGGTGACCCCCACGTTCGGGTTTTAGGTCAGGTGCGGGAGCGCCGGCCTATCCGGAATCTCTGCATCGCCGCGCTCCGCCTGGTGCGCAGCTGATCGCCTACCACAATGTGCCGGTTCTGCTGCCCTCAGTAGGCACCCCGGGGTGTAAATCTCCACACCCTCGTATGTCAGCGCGTGGCGGTATCGGGAAGTCGACGACCTGACCTGTCGAGTCCCGAGCCGTGGGCGCTCGACGTGACAGTGCAGTGCCCGTGACCGGCACGCCGGGCAGCGGCGTGGATGCGGGAGCAAACGGGCCGAGCGCGACGGGGATGGTTCGCCTCGGGGGCGGCTGCCGCTGCGCGACACACGTTCTTGGTCACGGTGTTCTCCTCCCGGTGTGTCGGTGGGTGTAGCTCGCCGGCACGAGTGGTTGGCGTAAGAGAGCCTCCGGCGTCGGCGCGATGACCGGCGACGGGGAAAATCCTGGACCGCGATGTTGGGCCGACCACCTCGAGTTCGCGCGGGTTGTCCCCGGCTGGAGTGGGTGGCCGGCGAGTTCGAGGGATTCCGCTGTCGAGGAACCGAGATCGTCCACACAAGAGTGATCGCATGGCGATTGATCTGTGGAGTGCGGCCGACCGGCTCGCCACCGCGCTGCACGTGCCCGGTACGAGGAGATATGTGCCCTTCGGCGGCGGCGGCAGGCACGCGACCTGGTCCGAGCCATGGCCCCACCGTCGGATGCGGGCGGACTGCCTGTCCTGCTGGTCGGTGGCCTGCTCGACACTCCGTGGCTGCTCGAACCCCTCTCGGAGTGGTTTGGCCTCCTGCGCTGTCGCCTGACCGTGGCGCCGGTCGGCTTCGGTGTCGACTGTGGGGAGCGGACCACGGGTCGGGCGCTGCGGGCGTTGGAGGGTTTGGTCCTCGAAGCCGGTCGGCCCGCGCTGATCGTGGCGCACAGCCGTGGCGGCCAGTTCGCCCGCGTCGCCGCGATGCGGCACTGGGCACGTACGATGGCGCGCACAGCCGACTTCGTCCAGGCGGTGGTCTCTTCGATGCTTCACCGCCCGGACGGGAGGGTCGAGTCGAGGCGAGAGCCTGCGGTGTGGACGCTGGCCCACCGGGATACAGCGGGTCCGGTCGCCTCGACGTGTGGGTGTACCGCACGCAGGCCGATGCGCTTCGGGCTGGGGCGGTCCCGGCGATGGAGTGCGGTATGGACGACGAGCCGCGGTGCGCGGAACTGTCCGCGGCAGGCCGCTGGGCGGGCCCGAACCGCCCGCCGACGGCCACAACTGGATCCAGACCCTGCCCGGCAAGGGCTGGTTCGCGATGTTCCGTCTCTACGGGCCGTTGGAGCCGTGGCTCGACAAGACCTGGAGGCTTCCGGACATCGAACCGGTTGGGTAGCGTCGGCGGGAAGCGGGTCATCTCTACCCGGCTATATTGTCCCGCTCTCTCCATTCGAAAGAAGTGAAACACCCTTTCGAAACTTTCGAAGCGAAGCTGGGAAAAGGATTCCGCCCGAGCGGCAGGCATCGAACACGTCCGGGTCCGACAACAGCCGCGCCCCGTATGGTCCGACCCCGGCCCGCCCTGGAAGATATGTCAGGTCTGAACCGTGTTCATGTCATGTGAATCGACTGCGCCGCCTGGGCGAGCACCGCTCAGACCATCACAGGACGTGTCCACGACGCCGGACATGTAACGGCCACTTGGAACTGCAGATCCACACCCTCCATCGGAAACTGCAACTCGGCACCCGCAGCCTGCTCGACCGCGGTAGCCAGCTCCGCACGTGCCGCCCGCGATCACCTCCGGAAGTCCAATCTCCGTCATCGATGCCAGCGGTGAAGGTCTCTCCCTCCACTCGAACCCACTCGAATTACAGTGCCTCACGGCGCACACGGAAAGTCCGCCAGAGCCACGCCCTCCTGTCCCTGGACAGTTTGAGCACCCGCATCAGCAATGCTCCAAGTATCGGAGAAGTTCGGCCAATTCGGTTACGGGGTGTGATTGGTCGTGTCGGCACGGAGTACGCGTAGCAGGCTGGTGTGGAGTGCTTCCGAGGCTTCGTTGCCGGACATCCGGCCGGCGTCGACTTCTTCGCTGGCGGTGTGACCGAGTTTGATGGTGACGGCGACCAGCCAGTCGGGAGATAGCTGGTTGTCGAATTCACCGGTCTTCTGGCCGCGCTGAATAATTCGCTTCAGCCGGTCAGCGACCGGCGCGTGGCGTTGATGATTGGTGTGCGGGCTCACGGCCAGCGAACTGAGCTTCTGGAGCAGGACGGGATATCGCCCGAACGTCCGATTGCCCGCTTCGAGCAGGCGCAGCAGCGCGTCCATTGCTGGTCCGGTGTCGAGGTCGGCGGCGTCCATCGCGGCAACGGCTTCGTCGGTGAGGTAGTCGAGCACTGCAGCCAGTAACTGCTCCCGCGAGGGGAAGTGGGCATAGACCGTCTGGCGAGTCACGCCCGCGGTGGCGGCGACAGCTTCAACGCTGGCGTCGGGTTCGGTGTTGAGGACTTCGATTGCCGCATCCAGGATCGAGGCCCTGCTGCGTTGGGCGTCGGCGCGTCGCTTCCGGGCCTGGGAACGAGTCATCTCTTACACCTTGTCAAAGTTGCCTGGCGGTGGATATATTACAGCTTGTCAAAGATCGTGTGTGAGACCTAGAGCGTAGCGAGAGCACCATGAACACCCTCGACAGCACCGACCCGAAGCAGTTCATCGCCGACTTCTTCACCTCCTTCACTGACGAGTTGCTGCGCAGCGATGATGACCCGGCGCTGATCTTCGACCGTTATCACACCCCGGACATCGTCCAAGTCGCCGATGGACATCGAATGGACCGGGACAAGCTCATCGCGCATACCCGTCCGGTGCGCAAGAACCGCCCCACCAGCCGCATAGAGGTGCATGAAGCACTAGCAGATGGGGACGGGATCGCCGCCCGATACACCTTGTCCGTGCAGAACCGCAAGAGAGAGCTCGCCATCGAAGTCTACTTCTTCGGGCAGTTCACCCCTGAAGGGCGGATGCGCCAAGCACACATGCTCACGCGCGCGGTCCCCGCAGACGCCGACACCGACGCTGACCTGGCGGAGCAGACACCGCGGTTGGTCGAGGAGCAGGAGCCGTCGGCATGACCGAGTGCATATACACCGTCAGCGGGATGGCCTGCGGACATTGCGCGGGCTTCGTCACCGAGGAGATCGAACGCATCGCTGGTGTCCTCGCCGTGGCGGTAGACGTCGAGACCGGCACGGTCACAGTGACCAGCAACAGGGACCTCAATGTCGCGGACGTACGCGCCGCAGTTGAGGAAGCGGGCTACGAACTCACCACCGCGACCGGTTAATAGATTCCGCTCTATCCGGTGACCCCCACGGGCGACCACGCCCCGATCAATCGGTGCGCGTCTGCGAGGAGGACACGATGCTGGTGGAATCGCACGAGGAGGAACACATCATCGCCCGGGTCGCCGCCCTGGATATCGGCAAGGCCGAGGTGGTGTCGTGTGCCGGGATCGGGCCGGCGCGTACGCCGACGGCATCGGCACCGGCGCCCCGAAAGCTATCCAGGTCGCCGATCGGTGGCACCTGTGGCTGGGCCTGGTGGGGGCGGTGGAGAAGACCGTCATTCGCCACCGCGCCGACCTGCACACCCCCACCGAAACCACCGTCGTCGGACCGAACCGAATGACGCCGTCCCCGCGCATCGGCCCGGTCGAGGACCGTATCGTCACACGCACCATCGAACGCCACGCTGCCGTACACGAGTTGCTCATCCAGGGACGCACACTCTCCGACGTCTCGCGCATCCTGGTCTGGATCCCAAGAGGGTCCGCCGCTTCGCCCGCGCTTCCGACGCCCACGCTTTGATCTCCACTGCGCGACAGGGTCGCAGCATTCTCGACGAGTACGCGCCTTACCTGCGTGAACGCATCGACGCCGGGTGTCTCGACGCCGCACGGCTCACGCGGGAGATCACCGCACTCGGATATCGCGGCAGCGCCAAGACCGTCGCACGATTCGTGCATCCGCTGCGCGCTGCGGCCACCCCAGCGCCGCCGCGCCCCGCCGCGCCGAGCGTCCGGCAGGTCACCGGATGGCTCACCCGTCACCCCGATCGACTCACCGACGAGGACCGCACCGGCCGACAAGCCCTGCTCACGCGCAGCCCCGCGTTGGCCACCACCTGCCGGCTGGTGCGGGATGTCGCCGAGATCATGGTCGGCCGACACGGTCACGAGGTGCAGGAGTGGATCACCTGTGCCCGCCGCGACGGCGCGCCCGCGTTGCGGTCCTTCGCGGCAGGGGTGTCCGTCCGACTGCGCTGGCGGACCGCCCTATTGCTCACTCGAATGCCGAACCGACCCCTGTCCTTGCGCATTGGTTGGGGTGCTCATTGGGGGCGGGTGTGGGGCCCGTGTCGGTTTGTCGGTCACCGAGAGTCCGGTGCCGAGTCGGCGCATGGCGTCGGACGTCATGGTTCGGTCGGGGGGAGTGCGTTCCAGAATTGGTCGGGCACCGTGGGCCAGTCGTCTCGCCACCGCCCGGCCTCCCGGTCCATTCGCAGATCCTCGAGCAGCGCCATCAGGTGCGAGCCGCCGTCGAGCAGGTAGCGCACGATGCCGAGTGCGGCGCACTGGGCGGTGATGGTCGCGAGCAACTTCTTGGCCTCGACGGAGCGACCGGCCGCGGCGAGGGCGTTGACCAGCAGCCGTCGTGCCTGCAGTTGCGCCCGCGGCCGGTCGGTGTCTGCGAGCATGTCGACCCATTCCTGTGCCCAGGTGCAGGCCAGCTCGGTCGACGCCGGTGTGCCGTCGTCGAGCAGTGCCCAGATGGCGACGGCCTCGTCGAGTTGGGCGGTGATCGCCTCGATCCCGTGCACCGGCCGGTGCCGCTGGAGATAGGCGATCGGTGGGGGTGGGGGG